>SKZC01000264.1 GCA_007127575.1 Gemmatimonadota bacterium | reverse complement strand
GCTCCAGGGGAACGAGGGCGCCCGGGCCACCTACCTGCTGGACGACGGAGAGCGGACTCCGGAGGCGGGAGAATGGTTCCGCAACCCGGATTATGCGGAAACGCTGAGGCTCATCGCCCGGGAAGGACCGGGGGTGCTCTACGGAGGCGAGCTGGGACGAAGGGTGGTGGACGGCGTCCGGGAGCTGGGAGGGTTCCTGACCCTGGAGGACCTGGCCGACCATGAGTCCCAGTGGGTGGAACCCCTCTCCGCCTCCTTCCGGGGTCACCGACTCTGGCAGATCCCCCCTCCGGGACAGGGCATCGCCGCTCTTCAGATGCTCCGGCTACTGGAGCCTTTGCCGTTGGCCTCCATGGGGCACAACTCGCCGGAGTACCTCCATCATCTGGTGGAAGCCAAGAAGCTGGCCTACGCCGACCTGGCTCGGTACGTGGCCGACCCCCGCTATATGGACACGGACCCGGAGACCCTCCTCTCGGACGACTACATCGGCGCACGCCGAGCCCTCATGGATCCCCACCAGGCCATGGAGGCCCCGGACCCCGGTCCCGCAGTCACGGAGAGCGAGACCATCTACCTCTCCGTGGCCGACCATGAGGGGAACATGATCTCCTTCATCAACTCGGTCTTCTCATCCTTCGGCTCCGCGGTCGTGGTGCCCGGCACGGGTTTTCACCTTCAGAACCGGGGCTCGGGGTTCACCATGGAGGAAGGGATGCCCAACACGGTGGGGCCAAGAAAGGAACCGTTCCATACCATCATCCCCGGCTTCGTCACCCGGACCGGTGAGGACGGGAGGGAAGAGCCGTGGCTCAGCTTCGGCGTCATGGGAGGAGCGGTGCAGCCGCAGGGCCACGTCCAGGTGCTGTTGAACCTGGTCCTCTTCGACATGGACCTCCAGGAAGCGGTGGACGCCCCGCGCTTCAGGCATACCTCGGGGCTCAACGTGGGCCTGGAGGCTCCCATACCTCACTCGGTGCGGGAAGGGCTCCGGGCCCGGGGGCACGAGGTGGGGGGCCTCAGTCGCTTCGCCGCCGGAGGGGCCCAAGCGGTGATGCGACTGGAGCGGGGCTGGGCGGCGGCCTCCGACCCCCGAAAGGACGGTCACGCCGCCGGACACTGAGGGCCTGGACCGGCCCAGGCCAGGGGAAGGGAACCGGCGTCAGCCGAGTCCGGCCACGGAGTCGGCCACCGCCTCCGCGGAGGTCAGCTCCGGATTCCGTTCCAGCAGCCGGGCCAGGAGCCCCGTCACGTTGGCCGCCGCGAAGCTGATGCCCCGGAGATTCCGGTGGGGAGGGACCCCGGGAACGGGCCTGGGATAGCCGGAGGCCCGAAAGAGGTGCTGCCCCTCGGGACTCCGAACGATGCGCATCTCTTCTCGAGGACAGCCCCAGTCCAGGAGGACGCCGACGGCTCCCGGGAACGAGCCCGGCCACCAACGGCGACCCCGGTGCTCCCGGGGGGAGACCACCAAGACCCCGTCCTCGAGGGCCCGGGCCATGGCCGCCTCGAGAAGCTCCAGGGACTGGGTGAGGGGTGTCCCGAGGCTGAGGTTCACCACGTCCATCTCCGATTCCCGGGCCCAGTCCAGGGCTCGGGCCAGCGCTGTGGCCGTGGTGGCCAACTCCCCATGGAAGACCTTCACGGGCCAGATCTCGGCTCCCGGGGCCTTTTCCTGGATGGCCGCCGTAACCGCGGTTCCGTGTCCCAGCTCATCCAGCACCGATCCCTGAATCTCACCTCGGGAGCCCAGACCGATTCCCCCGGCCACCTCTCCGATGTGGGGGTTCTCCGGATTCACTCCGGAATCCACCACCGCCACCCGCACTCCCCGCCCCCGAAAGGACTGCAGATGGGGACCTTCCGAAGAGAGGGAGACGAAGGGAACGGACGAGGGGTCGCCGACCTCCCGGACTCCACTCACCTCACCTTCCTTTGGGTCCCGGGGACGACCGCTTTCCCGTTCCGTGGCTTCCGAGGCTCCCCGTCGGCGCCTGGATCGAAGATCCGGCGAAATGCGCCGGGATTGGAGAGCAGCCCCTGGAAGGTCCCCTCCTGGACCACCCGTCCTCCCTCCAGCACCAGGATCCGGTCCGCCCGCCGAACCAGCTCCGGCCGGTGAGATATTAGAAGAGTGGTCCGGCCCCGCATCACCGCCTGATACCCCTGCACCACCTGCTCCTCCGCCGCACCATCCAGGTTCGCGGTGCTCTCGTCCAGGATGAGAACCGCTGGATCCACCAGGAGAGCCCGGGCCACGGCGAGTCGTTGCCGCTCCCCTGCCGAAAGGGCCGTTCCCCTCTCCCCCACCACGGTGGCGTACCCCTCAGGCAGGGTGGATACGAACTCGTGGATCCCTGCGGCTCGAGCCGAGGCCTCCACCTGGGCGTCGGTGGACTCGGGGCGGGCGAACCGGATGTTTTCCGCCACGGAGGCGTGAAGGAGAAAGGGCTCCTGCTCCACCGCCACCACACTTCTGCGCACATCGTCCAGAGCCAGCTCGCGCAGGTCGTGCCCATCCAGGAGGACGCGGCCCTCGTCCGGGTCGATCTGCCGGGTCAGTAGATCCACCAAGGTGGACTTGCCGCTCCCGCTCCGTCCCACCAGAGCCACCACCTCGCCGGGCGTGAGCCGGAGGGAGAGGCCGTCCAGGACGTAGCCTCCTCTTCCGTGGCTGAGCCGCACTCCTTCCAGCGCCAGGCGGCCCTCCACTCCGGAAAGGGTCACAGGGTCGGCGGGGTCCGCCACTTCCGGAACCGTGTCCAGGAGGGCTCGGACCCTCCGCAGGGAGACCCGAGCGGTGGCGATGTTGGAGTAGATCCCCATGAGTCCCTGGATGGGGGAGAGAAGCCGCATCTGGTAGGCCATGAAGGCCACGAAGGTGCCCAGGGTGATGGCCTCAGTGGTGACTCGCCAACCCCCGTAGAGGAAGACCAGCGCCGTGCTCCCCGCCAGGAGGAGCCCCGGCAACCCTCCCGCCAGGTACCGGAGCCGCTGCATGGACATGAGGGCATCGATGAAGGCGTCGTTCCGCTCCCTGAAACGCGCCGCCTCCCTCCCCTGGGCCCTCGCCGCCGTCACCAGGCGGAGCCCCTGGAGAGATTCGATGAGGAAGCTTCCGATCTCCGCGCTCCGGGCCCGCATATCCGACACCCGACCCTCCAGCCGACGCCGGTAGTAGATCAGGGCCCACACGGCCAGGGGGAGGAAGGAGACGCTCACCAGGAACAGCCTCCAATCCAGCCAGATGAGCATCCCCACCGTGCCCACCAGGAAGAGAACGTTCCCGAACCAACCCAACGCGGTTTCCGCCGCCACCCGCTGGATCTCCCCCACGTCGCTGTTGATCCTGGAGACCACCTCCCCGAAAGGGGTGCGGCTCCAGAAGCGGGGCGAGAGGCGCTGGAGGTGCTCGTAGACCCCCAGACGCATGTCGAAGAGGATGTCCGCCGACGCCCGGGTGTACCGGAGGCCGCTCACCACGTTTACCCCGAAGCTCAGAAGGGTGATGACGGCGAAGAGTGTGGTGATGCGGACGAGAGCGGTGAGATCCCGGCCCAGGAGGGCCTCGTCCACCAGGTCCTTGGCCAGGTACGGGAGATACAGGGCCAGAGCCGTGGAGGCGAGGCTCAGAGCCGCCACCAGGAGGAGGGTTCCCCGGTAGGGAAAGATGAAGGAGTAGGCCCACCTGACGTCCTCCCACCCTCCACCCCGGTCGGCGCCGGAGG
>SKZC01000466.1 GCA_007127575.1 Gemmatimonadota bacterium | reverse complement strand
CTCCTGGCGGTGAACGATGCCCGCTGGATGGGCCGGCATCGCAACGGGCTCCTGGCCAACGTGGCCGGGGCTGTCGTCTTCCTGGTGACTCTGATCCTCGGCGGTCGGGCGCTGCTCACCGGGATCGGCGTCCTATGACCGGCAGCGGACCTCGAGGGATTGGACCCACCACCCCTGCGGGGGTAGGACGGGGAAGTTCGGGGTTCTGCGTCCACAACACAGCGAGGGGAGGATGGCCATCAGCGCGGAGTCGGAGGCCCGGAAGGCGCTGGCACGTTTGAAGCGGGCTCTTTCGAAGGCCCGCCGAGAGTTGCAGTCGGTAGAGGATGCCGTGGTGCGAGCGGAAGGCCAGGACTTTCCCCGGGGCCTTTACGAGGAGGCCGATGAGGAGCTCTCCCGATTGCTGGAGTTCACCGAGGAGGAAGGCCGCCGCCTCCAGGCGAAGGTACTGGAATCCGGGGGCCTGGAACCGGGACGGATCCCCGGAACCTCTCCGAAGGGGGAAGGCTAGGTAGGGCGTGACGGACGAGCTCCGAAGCGATCTGCTGGAAGTTTTCCGGTCCGGAGTGGGAGCGTCCCTGCCGGACCCGGTGTTTAACGCCCTCGCCCTCCGGGCCTTCCAACGGCAGTTCCACGAAAACCCGGTCTACGGAGCCTACTGCAGGGCTCGCGGGGCCACGCCGGCTTCCGTGGAGCGTTGGGAGGAGGTCCCAGCGGTTCCCACCCGGGCCTTCAAGGAGCTACCCCTGGTCACCGGAGACCTGGACGAGGTGGAGCGCGTTTTTCGGACCAGCGGTACCAGCCGGGGCCTACAGGGTCGAGGCTCGCACCACGTGGCCGACCTCCAGCTCTACGACGAAGCGCTGCTCCCGAATTTCAAGGCACACCTCCTACCGGACCTGGAACGGGCCCGCATTCTGGCTCTCGTTCCAGATCCCCAGCGGGTGCCGGAGTCGTCGCTGGGGTACATGGTGGGGCGGGGGATGGCTGCCTTCGGAGACGGGAAGGGGGGATTCTTTCTGGAGCTGGAGGAGGGGGTCAACGCGGAGGGCTTTTCCGGAGCCGTCGGCCGAGCGGTGGAAGACCAGGTGCCCGTGTTGTTATGCGGAACGGCGTTCGCCTTCGTACACCTCCTGGACCGCAGTCCCGACGGTGGTGGCCTCCCTCACCTTCCCCCCGGATCCAGAGTCATGGAGACGGGGGGATTCAAGGGGCGCAGCCGTACCGTCTCCCGGGACGACTTGTACGGGGGGCTGGAAGGTCTCGTCGGGGTGCCGGCGTCCCGGATCGTGAACGAGTACGGGATGACGGAGCTCCTCTCCCAGTTCTACGAACCCGTCCTGTTGGAGGGTGAAGCAGGCGCCGGAGCGAGCCGGGGCCTGAGACCTCCTCCATGGGTCCGGACCCGGATCCTGGATCCGGTGGAGCTCACCCCCGTTTCCCCGGGGGAACCGGGGCTTCTCTGCCACTTCGATCTGGCGAACCTTCGCTCCGTGTGCCACGTCCTCACCGAGGATCTGGGTGAGGCGGTAGGTGAGGTCGACTTCCGGGTCCTGGGTCGCAGCCCTGGCGCCGAGCCCCGAGGCTGCTCTCTGGCCACGGAAGAGCTCCTCCGAGCTCACGAGGAACGCCGATGAAGAGGGCGCTGGACGGTTGGTCCCTACCCGGCGGAGCCCCCGGGCGTGGGAACGCCGAGCTCGGTTCCGCGCAAGCGGGTGGCATTGCCGACCTGGTGATCCGATTCCCCCTGTTGGAGTCCGCAGGGACGGAGGAGCTCCTGGCTCGGCTCCACGGAGCGTGGCAGGAGGTCCTGTGGGCTCGGAGGGCCGAAGAGCTGCCGGAGGTCTTGGGCCGGGTGGGAAACCGCTTTCTGGATCCTGAAGATTCCCTCCGGCGAGAAGCGCTGGAGTGGCTCCCTGCCTCAGCCCGGATCTCTCCGGAAATGGCACGGGAGGTGTTGGATGGGATGGCCCGGGACTGGACGCCGGAGCGACTCCGGCTCCTTCTTCGAAGCGAGTTTCCGGACCCCTCCGTGTTGGATGCGTTTCGCCCCGCGGACCCGGCCGGGCGTCGTATGGCGGTGGGTCCACCGGTGCAACTCCACCTGGGATCGGGGAATGTCCCCGGGGTGACCACCACTTCGCTCATCCGGGGCCTCATGGTCAAGTCGGCGGTCCTGGTGAAGCCGGGGAGCGGAGACCTGATCCTTCCCCTCCTCTTCCGTAGGGGCCTGGAGGAGGAGGATGAGAAGTTGGCCCGGGCGCTGGCGGTGTTGTACTGGCCCGGCGGGGGCCCCGAGACGGAGGCCATGGAGTCCGGCCTCCTTTCCGGTGTCCGGTTGGTCGTCGTATACGGGGGAGATGACACCGTGGCGACTGTGGGGAGGAGGCTCGCCCCCGGTGCCCGCCTCGTGGCCTATCCACACCGCTGGAGCGTGGCCGCCGTGGCCAGGGAGCTCCTGAGCCCGGAGCACCGAAGACGGAGCGCAGAGGCCGCAGCCCGGGCCGTGGCCCTCTTCGAACAGCGGGGCTGCGTCTCTCCCCAGGCGATCCTGGTTGAAGAGGGTGGGCGGGGCTCTGCACGGGAGTGGGCTCGGGAGCTCTCCTACCGTCTCGACGAGCTACGGGAGACCCTGCCTCCCCCACCCTCGGAGCTCCGGGAGGCCGCCTGGGTGCAACAGGTTCGGGGGGCGGCGGCCCTGCAGGCGTCGGCCGGAGGGGGAGGAGAGCTCCTGGAGGGGCCCGGGGTCTCCTGGACCGTGTTCTACGATCCGGGGCCGGTGAGAGCCGAGGGGTGCCTGGGCCGGACGATCCGGGTGCATCCCGTCTCGGAGCTGGACGGACTCATCTCACACCTCACCCCGTTCCTTCCACAGCTTCAGACTGTGGCGCTGGAAGCTCCGGAGGGGCGTCGGGGCGAGCTGGCCCGCCTGCTGGCTCGCGGCGGCGCCCTTAGGATCACGACGCTCGAAGAGATGCCTTGGCCCCCGGCCTGGTGGCGTCACGACGGTGCCGGTCCCCTCGCTGCCCTCATCCGTTGGGTGGATCTGGAAGGGGAGGGGCCGGCGGGTGGGTGAGCCCACCGGTCCCCCGAGGCTTCGCCGACCCTCACCCCGCCGAGTTCAGTCCTCCGGCTGCTGGGTCGCGCGCCACATGACCATCTGACGTGTCCCTGTGGGATTCTCCTCCACCCGGACCGTGAGGATGTCTCCCTCTTCGATCCCCAGGTCGTCCCGCATCTCCTGGGGAATGGTGATCCTGCCTCCCACGCCCACCGTCACTTCGCTGAAGTAGCGAGTCCGGAAGATGGCCATCCCTTCTCCTCTCTTTGAAAACCAGTCAAGAGCGTATACCCTGGGTCCATCGGGACCCCCTTCCCTCGGGAGAGCTCGCCATCGTATCTGGGCGGCCCCGAGGGATCCACAACCCACAAGAAGAATAAAAACCCCGATGGGGTCCCGGGGATCCCTGATGCCTCTTGGAGCCGTCCCTTTGCCCGAACAGAGTCCGGTGGTGGAGCTACGGGGCGTTCGCAAATCGTTCCACGGCCGTGCCGTGGTCCACGGACTCGACCTGGATCTTCCCGCCGGTTCGGTCACCGGCTTGCTGGGCCCCAACGGAGCCGGGAAAACCACCGTCATTCGAATTCTGGTGGGAATCCTGCTTCCAGACTCCGGGTCCGTTTCCGTCTTCGGCCGCTCCCCTTCACGGGGCCGGGGTGGGCGGGTGGG
>SKZC01000276.1 GCA_007127575.1 Gemmatimonadota bacterium | reverse complement strand
TCCTTGCCGCTGCCCTGGGAGTGGAGGTGGTGGGGGTGTACGTGGAGGACATCACGCTCCTGGACGCGGCCCAACTCCCCTTCGCCCAGGAGGTCGGCCTCCTCTCCGGGGAGGCCCGCCCCCTTCGGTCCCATAACCTACAGGAACAACTCCACCGCCTGGCCGAACGCACCCGAGCAGCTCTGGAGGCCCGCGCCGGACCAAAGCGGGTGCGTTGGAGCTTTCACTCCGTCCAGGGAAAACCGGCCCACCGCCTGCGGGAGCTCGCCCGCACCGAGGATCTCCTGATTCTGGGGGTCCGGGGACGCTCACCCGGGCGAGGTCCCGGATCCACCGTCCGTGCCCTCACGGCCCACTCCGGACTCCGGCTTCTGGTCACCCGAAAGGACTGCCCTCGGAGCGGGCCGGTACACATCGTATACGACGGGACCGAGGACGGTGGGGAGGCTCTTCGCACGGGGTTGGCCCTGGCAACCGCGGCGGGAACGGACGCGGTGATCCACATCGCTCCGTCTCCCACCGCGGGACATTCGGCGGACGCGCTTCGAACGAAAGTGGAGGAGGAGGTGGCAGCCGCTCCCTCCTCCCTCGAGGTGCGGATCCACGTTCCCGGCGAACCGTCGATGCCTCGGTGGTCGACGGTGCTCTCACACGGGTTTGTGAGGCCTCCAGGGCTTCTGGTGGTGGGGCGCACCTTTCTGAAGGACGAGGAGCTGGAAGCGGGTGACGCCGCCGAAGGTAGCCCCGGTCCACTTCTGGTGGTGGGGTGAGGTCCCCCCTTCCACGACCAGCCCACAAAAACCAAACGCCCTCCCGACCGAGAAGTCGGGAGGGCGTCGGCTTCTTCCCCGGATGAGCCCCAGGGAATAGCTACGGGTGCACCCTGTTCAGGCGACCTTGGTGACGTTCTCGGCCGCAGGGCCCTTCTGGCCCTGCACCACGTCGAACTCCACCTTCTCGCCCTCGGCTAGGCTCTTGAAACCCGAGCCCTCGATGGCACTGTAGTGCACGAAGCAGTCCTGCTCGCCGCCCTCGGGCGTGATGAAACCGAACCCCTTGGCGTCGTTGAACCACTTCACTGTGCCGGTGCTACGCATACCGTCCTCCTGATGCTGTTGTTCGGGTGTCTCGAGGTCCGGTATGTCCGTACCTATCGATCACCTCGGATCCGCCGGGGTTCTTCCCCCGCGCGTGCCGCCGAGAGGGAGGGGAGAGTCCGTCACTTTGCGGCTCGGAATGCTCTCCCAACGCAAAACGAGAGGCCTGAATTGGAAGCATCCAGGTCCTCTCGTCTCTGGCCCCTGGTAAACCAATCCGCACCAGGGTGTAGCTCCATCAGCGAAATCGCAATGTAATGGCCCACTGCGGCCGAGTCAACGCGCCCGCACCCTCCCTCTCACCCCAACAGCCTTCTACCTCCCCGGAACCCGGACGCCCGGAGGAGGAGCGAACGCCATGGAGGGAGCCTCCACCGCACTGGAGCCCATGAGCCACTCGTCGATCTCCCGGGCGGCTCCCCGCCCCTCGGCCATGGCCCAGACGATGAGGGAAGCTCCCCGGCGCATGTCTCCAGCCACGAACACCCCCTCCACAGCGGTGTGGTAGTGGCTGCGCTCAGGAGGAACGAGTCGATCCGCGCCCTCGAGTCCCAGAGAGGAGACGAGCTCCGGGGTATCGTGGCCGACGAATCCGATGGAAAGGAAGACCAGGTCCGCGTCCAGGACCCGCTCCCGCCCGGTACGCGCCATCCGCTTGCCCCCCTTCCCATCGTCCTCCCACCCCAACTCCTCCACCCGAACCCCTGTCAGGACGCCCCGTCCGTCTCCCACGAACTCCAGGGGGAGTACGCCGTACTCCCGTGGGTCCCGGCCATACACCTCCTTCCCTTCCACATGGGCGTAGTCCAAGTAGTAGGTTCCCGGCGGGCCCGGCCATGGGTTCCATGGCCCTCGCTCCCCGGGCTCCTGCTCCCGTCGTGTGATGTTGAGAAGGGATCGACATTTCTGACGGAGGGCGGTAGCGATACAGTCGGCACCCGTGTCCCCACCACCGATGACCACCACGTTCCGGTCCTGGGCGTCGATGAAACCGCCGTCTTGGAACTGGGAGTCCAGGAGGCTCTTCGTCACTCCATGAAGATACTCCATCGCCAGGTGAACCCCTTCGAGCTCGCGACCGGGAATCTCCAGATCCCGATGCCGGAGAGCACCGCAGGCCAGTAGACAGGCATCGAACCGGGACTGAAGCTCGTCCACGGGGAGGTCCACCCCCACGTCCGTTTCGGTGACGAACTCGATCCCTTCGGCGGCCATAACCTCGACCCGCTTCCGAATGAGCTCCTTGTCCAGCTTCGGGTTGGGCACCCCGTACATGAGAAGGCCACCGATCCTGTCATCGCGCTCGAACACCGTGACCGAATGTCCGGCTCGGTTCAATTGGGCCGCCGCGGTAAGACCCGCGGGGCCGCTGCCCACCACGGCCACCTTGTGTCCGGTCCGCACCTCTGGGGGATGTGGGACGATCCACCCCTCGGCGAAGGCCCGGTCCGCAATGGCCTGCTCGATGCGCTTGATGGTCACCGGCGGATCAGTGATCCCCAGGACACAGGCGTCCTCACAGGGAGCGGGGCAGATCCGTCCCGTCCACTCCGGAAAATCGTTGGTGCGAGAGAGTCGGTGAAAGGCCTCCTCCCACCGACCCTGGTGAACCAGGTCGTTCCACTCCGGGATCAGGTTGTCGATGGGGCAGCCCGGCTCGGATTGGCAGAAGGGGACGCCACAGTCCATGCAACGAGCCCCCTGCCGCCGGAGCTCACCTCGGTCCTCCTCGGTGTAGATCTCCCGAAAGTCCGACAGCCGCTCGCCGGGGCTCCGCTCGGGAACCTCCGTTCGCGGGTGCTTCAGGAAGCCTCTGGGGTCAGCCACGCCGCCCCTCCCGGGTGGGCGCCACCCCGCGCGAGCCCTCGCTCTCTCCGGGTGCCACTCGGAGCCCTTCCTCCACCCCCGCAGCCGTCCGGCCCCGGCTCCGACTCCGACCCGAAGATGGCATGGGCCGGGGGGCGGACGCGAGCATTCGATCCGTTTCCCCGGGACGGGAATCCCGGCCCCGCCGTTCCATCACCCGGCGGTATTCCGTGGGGATGACCTTCACGAAGCGCTTCAACTCCTCTTCCCAGCGGTCCAGGATCCTTTCGGCCACCCGGGAACCGGTGCGCTCGTAGTGCTCCTGGATGAGGGACCGGAGCTCCTCCTCCTCTCTGTCCTGCACTCCACTCAACTCCACCAGCTCCATGTTGCAGCGGCTGGAGAACTGGCCGTCCACATCCCAGACGTAGGCCACCCCACCGCTCATGCCGGCAGCGAAGTTTCGTCCAGTGGCTCCCAGGATTACCGCACATCCCCCCGTCATATACTCACACCCGTGATCTCCCACTCCTTCGACTACGGCCACGGCGCCGGAGTTTCTGACACAGAACCTCTCTCCGGCCTTTCCCCGGAAGAAGGCGCGGCCCCGGATCGCACCGTAAAGAGCCACATTTCCGATGACCACGTTCTCCTCGGGAACGAACGGGGCCTGCTCCGGAGGCCGTACGATGACCCGTCCCCCGGAAAGCCCCTTCCCGATGTAGTCGTTTCCGTCTCCCTCCAGCTCCAGGGTCACCCCCTCCGTGAGCCAGGCGGCGAAGCTCTGGCCGGCGGATCCCTGGAAGCGGATCCGAACCGTATCTTCGGGCAGGCCCCGGGCCCCGTGCCTCCGCACGATTTCGTGACTGAGGAGGGTCCCCACCGTACGGTCCACATTCCGGATGGAGGCGTCGATTCGAACGGGCCGCCCCTCATTCAGGGCATCCTCAGCCTCCTCGATGAGCTTCCAATCCAACACTCCCCCCAGGGGGCTGGGCTGAGACCGAACGTTCCGGACCGCCACATCCGGCCTCGGCGGCACGGCCGGAGTGAGGAGTGCCGAGAGGTCCAGCCCCGCCGCGCCCTCCGGGAGGTCCTCCAGGTCGGGCTCCAGGAGATCCACCCGGCCGATGAGCTCGTCCACCGTGCGCACCCCCATGCGGGCCATGATCTCCCGGGCTTCCTCGGCCACGAGGAAGAGGTAGGTGATGACGTGCTCGGGAGTACCATCGAACCGTGCCCGTAGCTCCGGGTCCTGTGTGCAGATCCCCACGGGGCAGGTGTTCAGGTGACACTTCCTCATCATGATGCAGCCCATAGTGATGAGGGGTGCCGTGGAGAAGCCGAACTCTTCGGCCCCGAGCAGGGCCCCCACCACCACGTCCCGACCGGTCTTCATCTGGCCGTCCGTCTCCAACCGCACTCGACCCCGGAGGTCATTCATTACCAGGGTCTGATGGACCTCGGAGATCCCCAGCTCCCATGGGAGACCCGCATGCTTGATGCTGGTGAGGGGTGAAGCCCCGGTCCCGCCATCGTGGCCCGAAATGAGGATGTGATCGGCTCCGGCCTTGGCCACACCCGCCGCTACGGCCCCCACACCCATGGCCGCCACCAGCTTGACGCTCACGTCCGCCTTGGGGTTGGCGTTCCTCAGGTCGTAGATGAGTTGAGCCAGGTCCTCGATGGAATAGATGTCGTGGTGCGGCGGAGGCGAGATGAGGCTGACCCCTGGAGTGGTGTGGCGCACCCTGGCGATTTCCTCGCTCACCTTTCGGCCGGGCAGCTCACCGCCCACTCCGGGCTTCGCTCCCTGGGCCATCTTGATCTGGAGCTGGTCCGCGTTGACCAGATACTCCAGCGTCACTCCGAAGCGGCCCGAGGCCACCTGCTTGATGGCGGAGCGTCGCGAGTCTCCGTTGGCCAGGGGCTCGAAGCGGACCGGGTCCTCTCCACCCTCCCCGCTGTTGGACTTCCCACCCATGCGGTTCATGGCCACGGCCAACGTTTCGTGGGCCTCCTGGGAGAGGGCCCCGAAGCTCATGGCTCCGGTGCAGAAGCGCTTCACGATCTCCGACGCCGGCTCCACTTCATCCAGAGGGACGGGCGTGGTAGCCCTCCGGGGTCGGAGGAGCGCCCGAATGGTGCAGCGGCTCCGGGCATCGTCGTTGGCGAGACGCGCGAACTTCTCGTATGCCTCCACGCTGCCGCTTCGAGCACTCTCCCGGACTGCGGCGATGACCTCGGGACTCCACATGTGGCGTTCGCCGGTAGGTCGCCAGTGATAGTCACCCGGGTTGGGTAGGGCGGGGAGGCGACCGTTCAGCCGTTGCGGCCAGGCCCCGTCGTGCAGGCGGAGCGCTCCCCGGGCCAGATCCTCGAAGCCCGCCCCCTTGAGACGGCTGGGGGTTCCGCTGAAGCAGCGTTCCACCACCTCGGGCCCCAGACCCACCGCTTCGAAGATCTGCGCTCCCTTGTACCCGGTAAGGGTGGAGATCCCCATCTTGGCCATCACCTTCAAGATCCCCTTCCCGATGGCCGACCGGTAGCGATCCACCGCCGCGTCCCGGGAGCTCACGGCGTCCAGGTATCCGTCCCGACGGAGCTTTTCCAAAGCCTCGAAGGCCAGATACGGGTTCACCCCATCCGCTCCGTAGCCCAGGAGGGTGCAGAAGTGATGCACCTCGCGAGCCTCCCCCGTCTCCACCAGAAGGCCTACCCTGGTTCGCTCCTCCGACCGAACCAGGTGATGGTGCACCGCTCCCACGGCCGAGAGCGAACTCATGGGCACCCGGTCCCGACCCGCCCTTCGGTCGGAAAGGATCACGAACCGGAATCCATCGCGCACCGCCTGGGACGTCTCACGGGAGATCCGATCCAGAGCCTTCTCCAGGCCCGTCTCGCCCGCCTTCCTGGGATAAGTGATGTCGATGACGGCGCTCCGCCACCCTCCATGGTCCAGCTCCTTCAACCGGGCCAACTCCTCATCGGTGAGCACCGGATGATGCAGCCAGAGTCGCTCGGCGTCGGCCTCCACGGACTCCAGGATGTTCCCCTCGGGCCCTACCGGCGCGGAGAGGGACATGACCACGCTCTCCCGAGTGGAGTCAATGGGAGGATTCGTCACCTGGGCGAAGAGCTGCTTGAAGTAGTCCGCTACGAGGCGAGGACGCTCCGACAGAACCGCCAAGGGAGCGTCGTTCCCCATGGACCCTGTGGGGTCCTTTCCGTTCTGGACCATGGGACGCATGAGGAAGTTCAGGTGCTCGGACGTGTAGCCGAACATCCGAAGCCGGGGCAGGAGCTCTTCCGAAAGGGCCTGAGGGGGATCTGCAGGAGGGAGGTCTTCCAGCTCGATGCGTTGGCGTTCCACCCATTGTCGGTACGGGCGGGCCCCCGCCACCATCTCCTTGACCTCTTCGTCCCCCACCAGGCGGCCCTTTTCGAAGTCCACCAGGAACATCCACCCGGAGCGGAGGCGCCCCTTCCGAACCACCTTCTCAGGCGGAATGTCTAGGACGCCCACCTCGCTCGCCAGGACGACCCTGTCGTCGTCCGTGACCCAGAACCGATTGGGGCGCAGCCCGTTTCGATCCAGGACGGCACCCGCCACACGACCATCGGAGAAGACGATGGACGCCGGGCCGTCCCATGGCTCCATCAGGCAGGCATGGTATTCATAGAACGCCCTCCGGTCCGCCGGCATGGCCGGGTCCTTCTCCCAGGCTTCCGGCACCATCATCATCACCGACTCGGGAAGGCTCCGTCCGGAAAGCCTGAGAAGCTCCAGCACGTTATCGAAAATCCCGGAATCCGACGTCTCCGGATCGATGACCGGGTACATCTTCTTGAGGTCGGGTCCGAAGTGCGAGCTCCGGAGAACCCCCTGCCGGGCCCGCATCCGGTTCACGTTGCCCCTGAGGGTGTTGATCTCCCCGTTGTGCCCCATGAAGCGCATGGGCTGCGCTCGGGACCAACTCGGGAAGGTGTTCGTGCTGAATCGAGCGTGGACCAGCGCCACATGGCTCTGGAACCCGGGGTCCCGTAGATCCGGGTAGTAGTGGGGGAGCTGCTCCGGGGTGAGCTGCCCCTTGTAGACGATGGTACGACTGGAAAAGCTGCAGACGTAATACGCATCCACCTCTTCCAGGGGGCGGCGGCGGATGGTGTGGTACGCCTGCTTCCGGATCAGGAGGAGCTGCCGCTCGAAGGCCTCCTGATCGATCTCCTCGTCCGCTTCCACGAAGATCTGCTCCACCACGGGCTCGGAGACACGGGCGTCCCTACCGATGCGGGCGTTGTCCGTGGGGACCCGCCGCCACCCGAGCACCCTCTGGCCCTGAGCCGCCACGAACCCGGACAGGATCTCCTTGCAGGCCATCCGCTCCCCAGGATCCCGGGGCAAAAAGATGCTTCCCACCCCATACCGGCCGGGCTGGGGGAGTTCGATCTCCAGCTCGTCTGCCACCGCCTTCCGAAGAAACGCGTCGGGGAGAGCCACCAGAATCCCCGCTCCATCCCCCGTCTCATCGTCACACCCGCGAGCGGCTCGATGCTCCATCCGCGCCAGAATGGAGAGGCCGTCCGTCACGATCTGGTGGGATTCTCGCCCTTTCGTGTGGGCTACCAGACCGATCCCGCAGTTGTCCTTCTCGAAGGACGGATCATAGAGGCCTTGCGGAGCTGGATAGCGATGGACGTTCATGAACTCTCTCCTCAGTGTCTGGCTACTCCGGCGTGGCCGCCTCCCGGGCGGACACGCAAGAGGACCCCTGGGGCCGAGGCCATGAAGTGGCCCGGACCCACGGGGTGAGAACGACGTAGTCTGTCTTAGCCGACGGCGCGGCGGCGCTTTTCCGGCTCCACCCCTTCAGACTGAAGAAGTCGGTCCAGAAAGGCCTGTACTACAGGGGGGAACTCCCGGTCCCTCCGGTAGACCACCCCCAACGGACGAATCAACGTGGGCCGCAGGGGTGCCATGCCCAGGACGCCCCTCTCCACTTCGGAACGAACCGTCCGTTCCGGAAGGATGGCCACCGAGCCGGTATCCGCCACGGCGGCTTTGATGGTATCGACGTTGTCGAAGGAGACGGCCATCTTCGGCCGTACCCCGTGGCTCCTCAGGTAACTCCGAATCTCCTTGGAGATGGGAAGGTCCTCGTCGAACCCGGCGAGCTTCTCCCCCTCCAGCTTCCTGGGCCCGATCCACGTCCGCTCCGCGAACCGATGGCCCCTGGGGAACACGGCCACCATGGGTTCGTCCCGAAGGGGGATGGACGCCAGGCGGGACCAACGATCCGGGTAGGATAGGATGCCGAAGTCGCACTGCTCGTCCCTGACCCAGTCATGGATCCGGCCCGGGTGAAGGTAATGGATCTCCACCTGAGAGCCAGGGTGCTCGCTTTGAAAACCCTCCTTGACCCCCTCCAGGTGAGCCACATCGGCGGAGTAGATGGAGACGATCTCCACCCGGCCCCGTAGGGGCCCTGCCGACCCCTCCACCTCCAACTTGAGTCGCTCGTACTGATCCAGGATGTCCCGGCAACCCCGGAAGTAGATCCTTCCTTCCGCCGTCAGCCGACACGGCCGAGTGGACCGGTCGATGAGCTGCACCCCCAGCTCCTCCTCCAGAGAGCGCACCCGCTGGGAAGCGGCGGACTGGGTGATGCCGCTGAGCTCCGCCCCCTGGGAGAAGCTCCGCTGCTGAGCCACGTCGCAGAACACCCTGATCGCGTCCAAAGTCATGTCAGGTACAATAGGGTGAATATTAATAATGTCAAGGCAATGGGAGATAAGCAAACCTAATAGGCGGGTGCTCCCGCGGCCGCCGATGGCAGTCGGTGGCTCCTGTAAGCTCATGAAATTGAGGGAACGGAACCCCAGCAGGGCGGAGTCGGTACCGGGCCCCATGAACGCTCCCCTTACCCGGCTCCGTCGAGATGTGGAGGGGTGCCGTGCATGCCCGCGCCTGGTGGAGTGGCGGGAGCGCGTGGCCCACGAGAAACGGGCGGCCTACCGGGAGGAACGCTATTGGGGTCGTCCCGTCCCCGGCTTTGGGGATCCGGACGCGAGACTCCTCATCGTGGGGCTGGCCCCGGCGGCCCACGGCGCCAACCGCACCGGCCGGATGTTCACCGGCGACCGCTCCGGTGACTGGCTCTTCGGGGCCCTCCACAGCGCAGGGTTCTCCACGCAACCCGACGCCTCGCATCGGGCCGACGGGCTGGAGCTCCGGGACGCCTTCCTCACGGCAGCCGTCCGGTGCGCCCCCCCGTCGAACCGCCCCACCCCGGACGAACGACGTAACTGCCGACCGTTCCTGGAACGGGAGATGAACCACTTCCTCCCCCGGCTCCGGTGCATCGTGGCCCTGGGGGGATTCGCCTGGGACCACGTCCTCCGGATCCTACGAGACCGAAGATTCGCCGTCCCCTCTCCTAAGCCCGCTTTCGGGCACGGGGTAGAGGTTCCCCTTCCCGACGGACCGCTCCTCCTGGGTTCCTACCACCCCAGCCAGCAGAATACCTTCACCGGGACCCTGACCCGGGAGGCCTTCGACGGAATCTGGAGCCGGGCCCGCCGGGCGATCCAGGAATGAGGCCCGGGCTGGGCCGGTCAGTGTGCCTCGGGGATGAAGATCCCGTGGAAGTCCGCTTCCACCTGGTCTCCCAGGGGAACGATTTCCAACAACTCCCGGTTCGCCACATCCAGGATGGAGACCCCCGGAGTCTCCCCCACGGTAGCGTGTGGAATGGTGGGAGCCGGGTTCGGCCCCCGAAGGGTGACGTAGGCCCTGGAGGCGTCGGGAGAGAAGGCGATGAGGTCGGGGGCCCGACCTACGAAGTCCATGACCTCGTAGGAGTGGTCCGGGTCCCGAATCGCATTCAGGGGATGGATCGTAGCGTTATCGCTGACCCTGTGAAGCACCCAGAGCTCCTCTCTAACCGGGTCCACGTACACACCATGGGCATCCTGTCCCACCTGGGACAGGTCATGGGATGCCACCAGCTCCGGCTCTCCCGCCACATCGAAGACGTACAGGTACGAAGCGTCCATACCTCCCGCCGTCACGTACATTTCGGCCCCGTCAGGCGATGGGGCGAACCCGCAGCCGTGCTGCGCAATCTCGTCGTTTCCCCAGGCCTGAACCACCTCCCAGTCCTCCAGGTCCACCACCGCCAGCCCACCGTCGAAAAGGGTCACCAGAAGTCGACTTCCGTCCCGGGAGAAACCCCCACACACCGGACGCCGACTGGGGAACCGTTCCGAATCAGCCAACATGGGGGAGCCGGCCAGGTCCAGGTACCGCTCCAACGACCAGGAAGTCTCTCCGCCGGCTCCGGTCCTGACGACCTCGGCCAACGTCTCTCCTCGATCGGGCAAGCCGTCTTCGCCCACCTCCTGTGGCCCGATGTTGAAAATGTAGATGCGGTCGGGGGCCTGCGGATTGGGCTGCGCCGCATGCGGCGCTTTCCCCACGTCCTCCACCACGTCCACGAGCTCCCCGGTGTCCCGGTGGAGAACCGAGACGGAGGAGGAAACCGTGTTCGCGCTGTAGACAAAGGGGTCGCCGGGCACACCCCACAGCATGTGCGGGCGCTGGGCCCCGCCGAGTTCCGTCTGGTCCATGGTGCGAATCACCTCTCCTCCAGGCTCCAGGACGTAGAGTCGATCCAGATTCTGGTCCATGGCCCAGACCCGGTAGGCCGCCTCGGTATCGGCGACGTCGGGTTGAGGAGCGTCGCAGGCCACAAGAAGCAGGAGCAATGCCATGACGACGGAGAAGGGACGCGGCGTATTCATTGGTACATACCTCCGGTGGGAGTAAGGACCCGGAACCCCGGAACCCCGCCAACGTATGGCACTCCGTCCTGGAAGAGTCAACGGGATCCCCTCCGGGAGGGTGCGTCATCGGCGTGGAAGCCACACCTTGCTCGGTAGACTGCGGTCCAGCCGCGGCCAGAAACGAACCCCGTCCAGAACCTGGGTCTCCAGTGATGAACCGACGACGCCGGAAGAGCCGAATGAGCAACGATAACCAGAACGGATCCCGAGCCGGAAACGGTGCCGGAAACGACTCCTCCAAGAACCGGGGACTCCTGGTCTTTGGACGGGCCTTCCTCAAGACCCCGGCAATGCTGGGGTCCATCATTCCCAGCTCCCGCTTTCTGGTGGAACGAACCCTCCGGAACGTGGACTGGTCCCGGGCGCGTGTCTTGGTGGAGTACGGCCCCGGAGTGGGAACCTTCACCGGGAAGATCCTGAAGCGGATGCACCCGGAGGCCAAGCTCATCGTGGTGGAGACCCAGTCGGACTTCATCCAGCACCTGGAAAACCACTTCCAGGACCCCAGGTTGCACGTGGTGCACGGGTCGGCTGAAGATGTGAGTCGAACGTTACAGGAGCTGGGTGCCGCTTCGGCGGACTATGTCCTCTCCGGGATCCCGTTCAGCCTCATGTCCGACGAGATGCGAGACTCCATTCTTCGAACCACCCGGGAGGTGCTGGAGCCCGAGGGAGCGATGCTGGTCTACCAATTCTCGCCCACGATCCGGAAACCCCTGGAGGAGGTGTTCAGCCGTGTGGACCGCGAGTTCGAGCCGCTGAACGTCCCCCCGGCAACCGTCTATCGATGCGTCCCTTGACTGCCGGGCCTGTGGACGACCTCAGTCCTCCGCAGGCCCGGCGGGAACCGCGAACATCCCGGACCACCAGCCCTCATCCACCAACTCTTCCGCGACACTCCCTCCCTGGTTCACCACCCTCTCCACCACCTCCCGCCCTTCGCCTTCGAGTACCCCCGACACCACGAGCGCCCCACCGGGTTCCACAGCTCGAAAGAGGTCCGTCGTCAGCAGAGGGAAGAGCACCGGCGCCTCCAGGTTGGCCAGAACCACGTCGTAGGTGTTACCGGCAGAAAGACCCCCCGGCCTCACCTCCACCCGGCGCACCTCACACACGGCCTCCACCTGGTTCGCCGAGGCGTTCCGAAGGATGGCCTCGCACCCGTAGGGATCCTTTTCCAGTGCCGTAACCTCCGACGCACCCAGAAGCGCCGCCACCACCGACAGCACTCCGGAGCCGGCCCCGACGTCCAACACCGTGGCACCGGGCTCCAGGATCCGTTCCAGAAGCCGAACACAGGCCCGAGTCGTAGGGTGTTGACCCGTTCCAAAGGCCACATCCGGATCCAGACGCACCACCAGGTCGGCCTCCTCCCCCTCCACCGCACCACCCGGGGGCACCACGAGGATCCGGGAGCTGACTCGGTAGGGGGTCGTTTCCCGGTCACCTTCCAAGAACGCCCCATCCCGGGCCCGCCACTCCCAACGAAGGTTGAGATCCTGCAGGCGGGTTCGGGAGCGTAGCACCCCTCGGGCCTCGTCCAGAGCCGTCGGGAGGTCCTTGGGGGGCGGGAGGTAGGCCACCAACCTCTGGCCTTCCCACTCCACCACCCGGCCGCCCAGGCGCTTGAGGCCATCCACCACCAGGGGCTCCTCCCCGGGAAGAGGAGCTCGTACCGAGAGGACGAACCACCGCCCCTCCTTCTCGGATCTCACGCTGTATCACTCCTCCGGAAACGAGCCCCCTCGGCGTTACGCTTCCTCGTCTGACCGGTGGACCAGCAGGGGCAGATCCGTGGCCCGGATCACCTTGTCAGCCACGCTTCCCAGAACGAGGCGAGCCACACCGCCTCGTCCTCGGGTCGTCATGGCCACCAGGTCCACATCCGCCTTTTCTGATCGCTGTAGGATGGCCACGGCAGGATGGTTCAGTATTCGTACCTCCACCTCCACCTTCACACCCTTGGCCCGGAGGGCCTCGGCCAGACTCTCCATCTCCTCCTCAGCGCTCTTCACCACCACGGTAGGGGTAGACTCCTCCCTGGCCGGGAGCGTCATGTAGGGATACGCGCCGGCAGAGAGGGAGGGAACGACCCGAAAAAGTACCACCGAGGCACCCGAATCCTTCGCCAACTCTCCCACGGGCTCCAGGATCTCCGTCGAGGCCCGAGAACCGTCGAGAGGCACCAGGATCCGCTGGAAGGGGACGGCCGGCTTGGGGTCGGGTCTTTCCTCTCCAACCTCGGCCTCCTCTGGAGGCCGGACCAGGAGTATGGGCCGTTGAACCCTGCGGATGAGCCCGTCGGCGACGCTGCCCAACCACACTCTCTCCAGCACCCCTCGCCCATGGGTCGTCATGACCAGGAGGTCCGGGTCCACGTCCTGAATCGCTCGCCGGAGTGAGCCTACGATGTTGCCTGGCGGAAGCGCTTCGGAGGTCACCTCCGCCCCGTCGGCCCTGAGCCGGACTCGCTGGGACACCTCTTCCAAATAGGTCTGGCCCGCCTCCAGGGACTTCGTTCGGTCCGCCGCCGGCACGGGAGACGACTCCCCTTCCGTACCGGGCTCGGTGGGAAGCGGGGCCACAACCGTCGCCAGGTGGATCCGTCCCCCGTCTCCCCCCGCCAGCGTCAGGGCGCGGGAAAGGGCGAATTCGGAGAACCGCGAACCGTCCAGAGGAACGAAGATCGTACGGGACACCGGAAGCCTCCT
>SKZC01000400.1 GCA_007127575.1 Gemmatimonadota bacterium | reverse complement strand
TCATCTCCCAGGCCCTGGACCTCCTCTGTATCGCGGTGGCTGATCTGGCGGCCATCTCCGAGCGCCGCGTGGAGCGGCTACTGAACCCAGACCTCTCGGGTCTTCCTGCCTTTCTTTCGCCGGATCCGGGCCTTCGCTCCGGTCTCATGATCCTCCAGATCTCCGTTGTGGACCTGCTCTCCGAGATCCGGGGCTTGGCCCATCCAGCCAGCTCCGATTCGGTTCCCACCAGCGCGGCCCAGGAGGATCACGTGTCCATGGGGCTCCACGCCGCCCGTAAGGCCACTCGGATCGTGGACCTGCTGGAAAGAGTGCTGGCCGCCGAGTTGGTGGCGGGGGCGCAGGCCCTGGAATTTCGCCGACCGTTGAAGCCGGGGCCCGTCCTCCAAGAGGCGTGGAGTCGAGTCCGCGCCGAGGTGGCGCCGGTGGACGAGGACCGGATCCTGTCCACCGACCTGGAGAGAGCTTACCGCCTGGTGCGGTTCGGCGATTTGCACACTCTCACCGACCCGTCATGAACTCCCGGGGCGTCGACTGGGTGGAGGCGGGGAGGACGGTTGGCGGTTCGAGTTCCCACGAGTGGCGGCGGGCTCTCCACGGGAGGGGCCCTGAGGAGCCGCTCGGGGCGTGGGTGCCCTCTGCGTCGGAGCACTGCGCACCGAGGGACTGGGGTGGGTCCCCCGGTCTGGTGCCACCGGGGTGGCCCGCGGCGCGGCCTGCGTCGGCCGATTCGGCCGAGCACTGGACGTGCCGGATGCGTCGGTCCGGCTCGGTGTCGCCCGAGTGGGAGGGGCCGGCGATCGCCCCGGGACCCCATCGGTGGGTTGAGCCCGCGAGGTGGGTGTGGACCGGCCGGCGGGTGCGGATCGGGTGGAGGCGTCCCCACGGCCCGAGGCGTTCGGCGCGGTGGCCGGACGCCTCACCCCCGCGCCTGCATCGGATTGAGTGGAAGGGGTGTTCCGGGAAGTCGCGGATCCGGGACGGACGGCTGACGGAGTGCTTCCCGGTCTCGTCCTGAGCGCATCCGTGGGCCGACGGGTCGTCGCCGGGCGGGACGCCGCGGAGGAGCTGGGCGTGGCCCGGTGGGTCACCCCGGACCCGGTCCGCTCCGGCCCCTCTACAGGAGAGACGGTCCGGCCCGTGGCTCCGTCCCGAGGCACGGCTCGGCGAGGGTCTCCTCCCGACGAAACGGCCGCCGGCTCCTTGTACGCCGGGGTGGGCGACCCGGGGCGAGTCACCGCCGTCCGAACGGGATGCACCGGCTTTGCGGGCCGGGATGGGGCGACGACCCACCGTGGGCGGGGGTGCCAATAGTCGTAGCCCAGGTAGTGCCGGTGGGGCCGCCATGGCCGGTACCACGGATCGACGTAAACCACCGCCGGGGCGTAGACCCAGCGAGGTGCGTAGATGTAGCGCGGCGCGAAAACCCGGGGCCCGCCTCCGAACCAGATGGAGATGTGAAATCCGCCGCCGTACCACCACGAACTCTTGAAGGGGCGGTAGGCCATGGCCGGGTGGTAGGCCCGCGGAGGAGTCCATCCCACCCATGGAGGCACGGGGCATGGCGCTGACCACCACGCTGCCGCCCCAGCCCAGTACCCATGATGGAAGCGGCAGGCAGGAGGGAGTGATCTATGGCGCACCGTCGTCGCCAGGGCTCTGCCATGTTTCTTGCCGTGGAAGATGGATGGTGCGGGGCTGGAGCTGATGGCGAGCCCCAGGGAGGCGTCAGCCCAGAGCGAGGTTCCCTGCTGTGTGGAGGTCTCGATCCCGGCGGCCAGAGAGACCTGCTGTCCGTCCCCCGGTGAGGGTGCAGCGAGGAAGAGAGTGGCGAGAAGCGTGAAGCCGATTCCGCCGGTAGCCCGAAACGATCCATGCCCGGTCATGATCCCCTCCCACCTCCGATGGGTGTCCTGTCTCTCTCCAGTCCTGCAGGAGGTGTGCCAGCCTGTCGGACTCTAGAAAGGAAACCGGTCCAGCCCGGCTGGAGCGAAGGCGTACCGGGTTATGTGGAAAGCAGTTAGGGCGTCACGTACCTCTTGGGCCACGCATCGCCGGGCCATTGGGTGAGCTGGGGCGAGTGTCCCAGCCCGAGGACATGGCGCCCCGCCGCCCGAGGTCGGTACCGCGGAGGACGGCCGGGCATCACGGCCCCGAGATGCAGCGGTCCAGGAGGAACAGGAGCGCTATGGCTGCGAAGGGGGTCGCGGTCAGAAGGAGCTTGCCCCAGAAGCCGGCGGGAGCGTCCGGCTCGGAGGCTACATCCTCAGCCGGATCTGGGCCCACCGTCCCCCTTTCGGCCTCGGGGGTCCCGTCATCGGAGTCGGACCGTTCGGGTTCGGACGGATGCGAATCGGAGTTTCTTTCCACGTGGCTACTTGTCCCGGAGCCCAATCCTGTGTAGGCTCAATGCATCGAGTTCTTTCGGGAGCCCTCGACCACCTTGAGGGGCTCTCCACCGGTCGATAACGAACCAGGCCGGCTTCCATCGAACGCCACCACAATCCAAAACGTACGGTGACTTCAGAGCAACCCCTCGGTGTGCTTGAGGTCCTGGGAAGCGGGTCCGGCTTCGTGCGCCGCAAGCACGCCGGATACGCCTCGGGGCCAGACGACATTTACGTCAGCGGCAAAGTGATCCAGAAGTTCGGCCTACGGACCGGGGATGAGCTCTCCGGGGACGTGGGGGGACGGCCGCGGAACGGAAAGTCGCCTCCTCTTTCACACCTGCGCCTCGTCAACGGCCGACCTCCCGAAGAGGCTCGGAAGCGTCGGGAGTTCGACCGCCTCAGCGCCCAACACCCGGACGAACAGCTCGTCCTGGAGTGTGACATCAGGGAGCGGGGAGAGCCGGACTTCACGAACCGCGTCATCGATCTCTTCTGTCCGTTGGGGAAAGGGCAGCGAGCCATGATCGTGGCCCCGTCCAAGGCCGGGAAGACCACCGTCCTCCAGAGGGTGGCGGAGGGCATCGTCCGGAATCATCCGGAGTGCGTCCTCCTCATCCTTCTGGTGGACGAGCGCCCCGAAGAGATCACGGATATGGAGGCCTGCGGGTTCGGAGAGGTCGTTGCGTCCAGCTTCGACTATCCTCCCGAACGACATGTGGCCTTGGCCAACATGACGCTGGAGCGGTGTCGCCGACGGGTGGAGATGGGTCAGGACGTGGTGCTGGTCCTGGATTCCATCACCCGCCTCGCCCGAGCCTGCAACACGGTGGACGAAGGGAGCGGACGAACCCTCTCCGGTGGACTGGACGCGACCGCGCTGGAACGACCCAAACGCTTGCTGGGGAGTGCCAGGAAGATCGACCCGGATCAGGGTGGCGGATCCCTGACCATCGTGGCCACCGCTCTGGTGGACACAGGATCCAGGATGGACCAGGTCATCTTCGAGGAGTTCAAAGGAACGGGGAACTCGGAGCTGGTCCTGAGCCGCGATCTGGCGGACCGGAGGATCTTCCCGGCCATCGACCTCATGGCGTCGGCTACCCGTCGGGAGGAGCGCCTTCTGTCGCCCGAGGCACTCCAGCTCTCCCGGGCCTTCCGGAGGCAGTTCGCCGGTCAGGACTCGGCGGATGCCATGAGCGAGCTCCTGGGGGTCATGCGGCGGACGGCCAGCAACGAGGAACTCATCCAGAAGAGTCGGGCGAGGCTCTAGCGCGGGAGGGTAGGGGGCCTCGAGCGTCCTCCGCTACCCGATCTTCCACCACGCCCCGGAGCCGGTCCAGGCTCCCCTCCATCT
>SKZC01000044.1 GCA_007127575.1 Gemmatimonadota bacterium | reverse complement strand
AGTGCCTTCGGTGACGACTTCGGGATGCAGTTCTACCCCCGGGCGAGTCTCTCGTACGTCCTCTCCGAGGAGGACTTCTGGCCGTGGTCAGCGAGCTTCCGGCTACGCGGCGCCTACGGGCATGCGGGCCGAGCTCCGGGGGCCTTTGACGCGGAGCGCACCTGGGAGCCGTTGAGCTGGGCGGGGCAGTCCGCCTTCACGCCGCGGAACCTGGGGAATCCCGATCTGGGCCCCGAGCGGACACAGGAGATGGAGCTGGGATTCGAGAGTGCCTTCCTCCAGGACCGGCTCCTGGTGGACTTCACCTACTACCATCAGCGCACCTCCGATGCGCTTCTCCCGGTGACGAACATCCCGTCCGAAGGGGGTTGGCCGGGCCAGCTCACCAACGTGGGTGAGATCGAGAACCGGGGTCTGGAGTTGTCCGTGGACGCCACCGTCTACGAGGGCATGGTCTACGGATGGGAGATCGGGGCCGACATCTCCACGAATCACAGCAAGGTGCTGGACCTGGGTGGGGCGCCTCCGTTCAACACGAGCCAGGCCCGGATCGCGGAGGGATATCCCGTGCTGGCCACCTGGCAGCCTCGCCGAATCCTGAACCCACAGGAGAGGGCGGAGCCCATCATCTCCACCGAGGAGGAGGATCAGTTCTGGGGGCCGGCGTGGCCCACCCACACGATTACGGCCCGCACCGCAATCAACCTCCCGTACGGAATGCGCCTCAGCGGCCGCGCTGAGTATCAGGGTGGAAACTACATCCCCGTGAATCCCACCAGCGCTGCGGTGGGACGGGGCGCGGCCGACATCTGGCCCATCTGCCAGGAGGCGGTGAGCCTTTGGGAGCAAGGGCGGGACGACGAGGTGAAGGCGGTGGACCGGATGCGGTGCTCCCAGGAGCATTCCAGCGGGCACTGGAACGTTTCACCCGGTGACTTCTTCAAGCTTCGCGATGTTTCCTTGGCGGTGCCGGTGGGCTTCGCGGTGCCGGGAACGGACGATGCGAACCTCACCCTCTCGGTCCAGGGGGTTCGGCTCTGGAAGCACTCCGATATGGAGATGTTCGACCCGGAGATGGGGGGTGGAAACCTCGGCCCGCGGAGCGGCGAGCGTCGGATCCGGGAGCAGCTTCCGCCACCGGCCCGCTTCGTGGCTCAGTTCCGCGTGGGCTTCTGAGGTGCGGCACATGTGGAGATCGACACACCGCAGATCCAACGATGGCGTTCGCCTGGACCTGGAGGGGGTAGGCACCATGAGTAAGGAAGTGAACCAGATGGAAGATAGAGCAACTCCCGACCGCTGCCGACCGGATCGGTCCGTGCGGTCCAGGCGAAGCGGTGGCGTCCGCGCTTGGCTCGGAGGGGTGGCCGTAGCGGCCCTCCTTGCGGGGGGATGCGACCTAACCGTGTCCAACCCGGGCCCCGTCACCGACGAGTTCCTTAACGACGAGCTGGCTCAGCCAGCACTGGTGAACACCGTGGGGCACGCCTTCCTCACCGCCTTCAACCGGGTGGCCTACCAGCAGTTGGTGGTGACCCGGGAGGTTCACTGGGCCGGCCAGACGGGTGCTCACGGCTTTTCCGTGGATGCGCACCTGGGCCGGCTCATGTCGGACAACGTCAACGTGCAGTGGAACAACTCACAGCAGGCTCGCTGGATCGCCGAAGATTCGGTGGAGCGGATGCGGGCGGTCCTTGGGGAAGGCTTTTCCAACAACCCCAACGCTGCCGGTGCTTTGACGTGGGCGGCCTTCACTTACCGCCTGATGGGCGAGAACTTCTGCGAAGCCGTCTTCGATGGTGGACCTCCGGAACCTGGAGAGCGTTTCCTGGACCGAGCGGAGGAGCTCTTCACCGAGGCCATGCAGGTGGCGCAGCAGTCCGGATCGGCACAGGTCCACATGGCCGCCCGGGCGGGGCGCGCTCAGGTTCGGGTGGCTTTGGGGAACTGGGAAGCGGCTGTGGCTGATGCGGCGCAGGTGCCCACGGATTTCCTCTTCACCATCCAGACTTCTGGCCTGGCCGACGAGCAGCACAACCGCGTCTACTGGGGCTCGTCCAACAACCCCTGGCGAGCGCACTCACAGTGGAACACCTTCTACGAGGACTATTATCGGGACACAGGGGACCCACGGGTTCCGTGGCGGACGGACCCGGATGTGCCGTACGGGAACTCCATCGTGGAAGGGATCGGAAACATCCCGTGGATGGTGCAGACGAAGTACACGGCTCAGGACGACCCCTACCCCCTCGCGAAGGGGACGGAGATGCGTCTCATCGAGGCGGAACACATGCTGAGGGGTGGGGACTGGCAGGGGGCCATGGAGATGATCAACGATCTCCGGAGCCGTTACGTCAGCGACCACGACGGGGAGCCCATCCCCCTCTGGGAGGCCGCGAGCAGTGAGGAGGCGTGGACGCACCTGAAACGGGAACGCGGGATCGTGCTCTGGGCCGAAGGGCGACGGCTCGGGGACCTGAGGCGCTGGATCCAGGAAGGGACTCCCGGGGAGACGGACGATATGACCGGCCGCTCCCTGTGCTACCCCATCGCCGAGGGCGAGCGGCGCCTCAACCCGAACGTGTCGATTGACCACCCCGAGGCCCCCACGGGTTGAGAAGGGTGGTGTTGGTTGGTTGGAGGTGACCGCGTGATCCGCTGGGGCCGGAGGGTGGTCCTGATCGGGCTCTTGGTCGGAGGGGTGGGGCTCTCCGGGTGCGTCACCCACCGGGTGGTGAGCCTGGATCAGGTGGCCTCCGGCCAGGATGTCCGGTTCACGTTGCACCCGGACCGAGTAGCGGACACCTGGGGCCCGCTGGCGGAAGATATGGGGCCGGTGGTGGAAGGGACGCTGGTGGACCGTGGAAACAACGGCGACTTGGTCGTGTCCGTGCCCACCGGAACGAACCGCGCCGGCCTCCGACGCGGCGAGGCGTTGGCTCAGAGGGTGCGGGTGGCGCCGGACGGGGTGCTCAGCGTGGAGTTGCGGGAGCTCGATCGTCGGCGAACCACCTTCGCCGTTGCGGCAGGGTCCGTGGTGGTCCTGGGAGGGCTGGTGGCGATCATATCCGGGACCGTTGGTGGGGATCGTACGGGACCGGGAGATACCCCCGAGCAGATGACGGTGCCATTATGGTGAGGCGTGCTGTTCATCGGGGCCGGGCTGTCCCGGTTCCTGCCGGGACCTCTGGAACTTGAGACTGCGAGGAGTTGGCTGTGGATGACCTGACCGACGAAGAACTCAACGCCTATATCTTAACGCGGCTGAAGAGCCTGGGGGTGGACCTTTCGGTTCTCCCGGTGGACGACGAGTCCGCACCGGCGGACCAGACCCGGATCCTCCAGTCTGCCCGGAACTTCCTCCGTAACACTCCGAGAACGATCATCGACTACTACATGGATCCCCAGGAGGTCCCGCCCGAAATGTATCCGGCGGCCCTGCACGCTCGCGTACATGGGGCATCCCATGAGCGGTGAGTCGCTTCCCGGGGGGGACGGGGGCTCACCGGCCTACGGTCCCGGCCCTGTGTACGGCGAGTTGCCTACGGACCGGACGGTGGACCGCCGCGACTTCCTCCAGCGGGTGGCGGCGCTTTCCGTTGGAGTATCCGCCGGTACCCTGGGGCTCTCCGCTCCGCTCCCCGCTGTCGAGCCAAGCCCCGGCGCTCTAGAAGAGGGTGGCCGGTCCGGGGGTCACTTTCCTCGGGTGAAGGCATTTCGGGCGCCGAGTCCCTTCTTCTCTCCCGTCCTCCT
>SKZC01000081.1 GCA_007127575.1 Gemmatimonadota bacterium | reverse complement strand
GTGTTCCCAAAGGCCCTGGAACCGGCCTGGGGAGCCGGAATCCGTCCCCACACCCAGCGGGACCCCCGCCTCATGGAGCAGCCGCGCGTTGGTGCGTGCGATCTCGTAGGCTTCTCGGGTGCGCTCCAGCGTAGGCGACGAGGCGAGCTGCTCCTGGTACTCCGCTCCTCCAACCGTCTCCAGCACCTCCGCCGGGTAGAGAAGCGGGAGACCCGGGTCGTCCAAGAAGTCCGGTCTCTCCAGGTACACCAGGTTGGCGCTGTGCCCCACCAGGGTGGGGACGTGGATTATCTCTCGCTCCAGGGCCAGGTCCACGAACTCCTGGTCCACCTCCTGATCCCGGACGCTGTGGGCCAGGCCGGCCACCCCTCGCCGCACCGTCTCCTTGGCGTCCTCCAGTGAGAACAGGTGCACCAGGACCTTGAGACCGTGTTCGTCGGCTTCCTGGATCATGGCCCCGTAGACCTCGGGCTCCAGCTTCGGAAGCGTTCCCCGCCCATCATCCACCCAAAGCTTCGCCAGATCGATTCCCTTCGCCGCCTCTGCGGCCATCATGCTTCGGGCTTCCTCCGGCGTGGTGGGTCGGTTGAGCAAGTGATTGTCTGCCAGCCAACCGTCCGGGGCTGAGAACCCGAAACCCGCCGTGTACAGGCGGGCACCTCCCGCACGGCCTTCCCGCTGATCCTGGATGAAGGGGTGGATGGGCTCCTGGTCGTTCCCCAGGGAGACCGAGTTGGTGACCCCGTAGTAGAGGTACCGGTTCGCGTCCCGCTGAACCCGTTCCCGATTGAAGTTCTCCAGCCGGTACTCCATCCCCTCCGCACGGCCCACATGGCCGTGGAGGTTCACGATTCCGGGCATAATGGTACGGCCCTCCAGCTCCACTACCTCCGCCCCTTCGGGGATCTGGACCTCCGACCGAGGTCCCACCTCCCGGATGAGCTCACCCTCCACCAACACGACGGCGTCCTGGAGGGGCTCCGAGGAGACGCCGTCCACCACGGAGGCGCCCACCAGCGCTACCACTTCAGCCTCCGGCGCAGGGCTGGGCGGATCCCCACACGCGCTCAACGCAAGAGCCACCGCCAGGAGGGTTCCGAGGGTTCGGGTCGTCATCCGTAAATCTCCATGATCGGAACGGTCGTTACGCCGGGGCCGGCTGCCGCAGCCGGCTCCTGGCCAAGATTCCAGGCTGCAGGCTTCAGCGCGTGACTCGGAGGACCTCCAGAAGGATTTCCTGGATCTCTTGGTCCCGTCCCTCGTCCTCCAACGCGGCCCACAAGAGTTCCACCGTGTCCTCGTCCACCAGGCCGGGGGGCGTCCCACCACTCCCGGGGTGGGAGAGCTCATGGTCCTCCCGGAATGCATCCACCGCCTCCGCCGCCTCCAAAGTGTAGAGGAAGGCATCGTCCTCGTCGGTTCCGAATTCCTCCTGGTCGGGACGGAAGTAACCCAGGGCGTGGAGCATGAGCTTCAGTTGGTAGACGTCGCGGCCCGACTGATGCACCAAGGTTCTGTAGCCCAACGTCTGTGAGATGGTGTTGTAGACCCTTCGGAGTTCCATCACCGGGGTTTCGTGCTCGCAGACGTTGATGTGGACGCTCTGCCCGTCGTCCCGACGGGCGTGTCCGGGCCGGGGGTCGGCCACGATCACGGCCGCAGACTGCATCCGTCCCATCCGGCGGTCGCCCCCCGCCATCTGTCCGGCCACCATGGCATCGATGAGACGATCCGCCAGATACCGAGGAGTTCCTTCGCTGGCTTCGAAGGAGCGGCCCACCGCGTCCAGGACCTCCGGCCCCACGAGGCTGTTCCCCTGGGCCACGTAGTTGGGCCCCGACCGCTGTCCCGTCCAATCGCTGGTGCTTTCACCGGTGTGCTGTGCCGACCGACCATCCACTCCGATGACCCCCACCTGGCGGCGTTCCCGGTCCTCATCGGCATCCAGCCGTCGGGCCAGGGCCTCTTCCGGAGCCACCCCATTGGCCATGAGTTCCAGGAGCTCGTCACCGTAGGCGGTTCGAGTGGACGCCTGGGTGGCCACGGCTCCCACGCCGACCCGGACCCAGGGCACTCCGTTCCCCACACAGGCATTTCGGGTGGTCACCGCCACTCCGGCCTCCCCCGTCTCCGGATCCACTGCAGCGATGGAGAAGGTGTGGAAGGTGAGGTCCTCACCCCAGGACGCCGGCTCCTGGGCGCCCACTTTGGGAGTGAGCAGGAGGAGCGCCAGGACGCCAAGGATCCATCCGTTCGTGTTCATCATCTCTCCCGTTGGTTCCACCTAATGGGTTTCGTCGGTTCCGGTGGCCGGAGCGCTCCCCTCGGATCCCCGCTCCGCCGCTGGAATGAGAAAGTCATCGAGGATCCGGTGAAGCACCTGGTTGTGGTTGCCCTCGCGAGGGCTCCAGGGATCGGAGGTGAAGACCACCGTGAGCTCCAGAGCCGGGACCACGAAGAGGAACTGGCCTCCGTAGCCCCAGGCGAAGCGGATCTCGTGACCACCGGACTGCCGGGCCCACCACGCCAGGCCGTACCCGTTCCCGCTCCTCTGTGCCCGGGTTCGGATGGCCCAGGACTCCTCGATCCACTCCCGCGAAAGAAGCTCCACACTGTCCAGCGTACCCCCCCGCCGGAAGAGCTCACCGAATCGGGCCAGGTCCCGGGGGCTGACCAGCATGTCATTGCCCCCGAAATAGACTCCCTGCGGGTCCTGGGGCCATCGAGGCAGGTCGATACTCAGGGGCTCGGCCAGCGCCTCCCGGGCGAAGGCATGGGTGCTTTGGCCGGTGGCTCGGGTGAGGACCGCGGATGCCAGGTGGGTGTTGCCGGTGCTGTAGCTTCGCCGGGTTCCCGCAGCGAAGCCCATGGGCCGGGTCAAGGCGTAGCGGACCCAATTTGAGCTGGCCACCCACCGCCCATAGTTTCGGTTCGACGTGGTTTCCAGTCCGGAGCTCATGGAAAGGAGGTGCTCCATGGTGATCCGGCTCCGGAGGTCTTCATCCCCATCCGCCGGTCCATCCTCCGGCGACTCACCCTGGGCTTCAGGGGGGAGATAGTCCGGAAAGAAAGGAGCGATGGTGGCGTCGATTCCCTCCAGGTGACCGTGATGGATGGCCAGACCCACCAGGGCCGAAAGGATGCTCTTGGAGACGGACTTCACGTTGGCGGGCTGCCCGGGGGATGGGCCTCGGAAGTGACGTTCCAGCGCCACCTCTCCGTGACGGACCACTAGCATGTTGTGTAGGCGGGTCTGCTGGGAGGCCCGGTCCACGGCCCGGGTCAGGAGCAAGCTGTCCAGGCCGAAAGTGGCGGGCTGGGCCCGGACGTCCAGGAGGGACGTGGCCGCTCCCTCGGCGCCCTCCTCGCCGGGATCTTGCATCTCCTGCGACGGGCGGTGGTCGGGGTGGAGAGCGCCCCGGCTCCTATCCGGGGTCTCACACCCGGTGAGCGACCACGCGGCTAGCAGCGGCAGGCAGACGCCGGTCAGCGTCCGAAGGAAGCGGGCCGGTAGCGGGCTGGTGGTGCGGGCGAGAAAGGTCATAACCTTCCAAACTACACCCTCCGGGCCCGACTCGCAGCACGGACGTCGCCGGAGATCGCTGTGGCGCCCCGTACTTCTTCAGCGGCCTCTCACCGAACCATCCCCTGAACGTAATTCTTCAGGTAGCGGTTCTCCGCTTCCACATCGCGGCGGATGTGGTTCACCACGTCACCGATGGAGACGATCCCCACCAGACGGTCGTCCTCCAGGACGGGCAGGTGCCGCACCCGGTTCCGAGTCATGATTTCCATGACGTAGTAGACCTCGTCGTCGGGGACCCCGATGATCAAGCTCCTCGTCATGAGCTCCGAAACGCGGGTGGCCCCCAGCCCGGTGGGATCTCGGTTCGCCAGGCGGAGGATGTCGCGCTCCGTGAGGATTCCATGGACGGTCCCGTCATCCACCACGACGAGGGAGCCGATGTCGTGGTCCACCAGGAGTCCCAAGGCTTGGTCCACGGACTGTCCCGGGCCCACGGTGAACACCTCTTCACCCTTCCGGGTCAAGATGTCACGAACCTTCATGGCCGGCACCTCCCCTTTCACGTTGGAGGCTCGATGGAAGGACTTCCAATATGGTGGGCCGTCGACCTGAGGGCGAGGAAAATCGTTCGGCGGCGCCCCGGGCTCCTTCAACGGGCTTCCACGGGACTCCCGTTCGGGAACGCTCCGAATGCCCACCTTCCACCGAGGTCATTCTCCAATGATGGTGACAGCCACGGTCCGGTTCCTCGGCCGGGTGTCGAAGTCCATGAGGACGATCTGTTGCCAGGTGCCGAGTGGGATTCGGCCTTCCTGCACCGGAAGGGAGAGGGAAGGTCCCACGAGACTCGCTCGGACGTGGCTGTGACCGTTGTCGTCCCCCCACGTCTCTTCGTGGAGGTACGTGCCGTCCCGGGGCGCGATCCCTTCCAGAGCTGCAGCCAGGTCCCGGTTCACCAGCCCGGGTTCGAACTCCGTGGCCGTAAGCGCCGCCGTGGACCCCGTCACCATGGCCGACAACATCCCGGTCCTGACGCCGCTCTCCTGCACCAGTTCCTGGAGCTTGGGGGTGAGGTCGAGGATGTGATCGTCCCCCTGCGTATCCTGGGGGAGGGAAAAGGAGTGGACGTTCATGACCGGTTCTCCTGTCCGATGGATGGTTGAGAATGGATGGTTGAGAAGGGTGGGCACTCCACGGAGTCGCGGCCGAAAGTCGAATCGGGTCCTCTCCGACGGTACCCGGACCCGCAGGCCCACAGTCAGGGTACCGGCGCGGGTCGACGGGGTCCACCCGCCATGAATCCCCGGCCCAGCCGCTGCCGGATTATCCAAGGATCGCCACATCGTCATGTCCAACAGCACAGGAACCATCGGCATTCTCACCGGAGGCGGGGACGTACCCGGCCTGAACCCGGCCATTCGTGCCATCACCATCCGAGCTCTCCGGGAAGGGTACCGGGTGTTGGGAATCCGCCGTGGGTGGGCGGGCCTGGTGGACCTGGTCCCGGATTCCAAGGCGGACAACTCCGCTTGCGTTCAAGTCCTCACGGAAGATGTGGTGAACCGGGCGGGACGCACGGGAGGCACCTTCCTGCACACGTCCCGGACCAACCCGAGCACCCTACCTCGCTCACTCCTTCCGCCGCATCTGGAGTCCCGATACGACGAGGACGTGAACGACGTCACCGGGGCCGTTCTGGAGCATCTGGACCATCTCGGGGTGGACGCCCTCATTCCCATCGGGGGTGATGACACCCTGAGCTACGCCGTCCGTCTTCACCAGGAGGGCGTGCCGGTGGTGGCCATCCCGAAGACCATGGACAACGACGTTCCCGGAACGGATTACTGCATCGGTTTCAGCACCTGCGTGACGCGGACCATCGAGCTGACGCACCGGCTGCGGACCACCGCAGGCTCCCACGAACGATTTCTCGTCATCGAAGTCTTCGGACGGTATGCAGGATACACCGCCCTCCTGCCCACCATGGCGGGGGCGGCGGACCGCTGTGTGATCCCCGAGTATCCCTTCGACATCCATCGATTGGCGGAGTTGCTCGTGGCCGACCGGAACCGCCACCCGAGCCGGTATGCGGTGGTCCTGGTGTCCGAAGGGGCCCGGTTCCAGGACGAGGACGAGCTTACCTTCGAGGGGAAAGAGCCCGACATGTACGGACACAAGAAGCTCGGGGGCGTGGGGGACCGAGTGTCCGACGCCCTGAAGAGGGTTTCCCCTCGATTCAACCAGGGCCGGAGGATCAACATCGTGAACCAGCGACTCGGATACCTGGTCCGTTCCGGGGATCCGGACGCCATGGACTCCATCGTTCCCATGGCCTTCGGAAACCTGGCCCTGGACCTCATCCTCGAGGGTCGTTTCGGGAGACTGGTCTCCATGCACGACGGGCTTTACGACAACGTACCCCTGGAGGAGGTCACCAAGGGGAGCAAGACGCTGGATGTGGATCGTTACTACCAGGCCGAGCGGCTCCGCCCCCGCTACACCAGCTTCGACGGACTCCCGGTCTTCATCATGAATGCCGGCACCTGACGAGGGAGAGGCGGCCGGTTTCCATCCACGGGCTCCGGACCGGAGGCCGTGGCGCCCGCTTGCCTCCTGCGGCTCTCCGCTAGAGGTTCAGGCCTCGGTCGTCTAGACACCTCCGATACCAGGGGACGGAATGGCTCCGAAGCTTCCGGGTTCCGCCCGCATGCCCCTGTTGGAGCGGATGGGGCTTCACCGCCCCGAGCTCCGGGCCTGGGCCATGTACGAGTGGGCTACCACCGGGATGTGGGCGGTGGTCGTGGCCACGGTCTTTCCCATCTACTTCCAGAACGTAGCCGCCGCAGACCTCCCGGGAGCGGAGGCGACGCGCAACTTCGCGATTGCTACGACACTGGGCATCGTATTGGTGGCCATGGTGGCCCCGATCCTGGGAGCGGTGACGGACCGCGCCGCCGTGAAGAAGCCCCTTCTCGCCGCCTTCGCAGGGTTGGGCGTGGCCGCATCCGGGCTCCTCTTCTTCGTCCAGGAAGGGGATTGGGTTCTGGGCCTCGTGTTCTTCATCCTGGTGAACATCGGGGCCAACGGAAGCGTGGTTTTCTACGACGCCCTTCTCCCACACATCGCCCGTTCGGGAGAGGTGGATCGGGTTTCCACGGGAGCCTTCGCCGTGGGATACCTGGGGGCGGGCCTGCTTCTGGCTTTCTGCCTCTTGATGATTCAGATGCCGGGGATCTTCGGGCTTCCGGAGGGGACTCTCCCGGCTCGGCTCTCCTTCGTTGCCGTGGCCGTCTGGTGGGGGGTGTTTACCATCCCCCTGTTGAGACGGGTGCCGGAGCCGCCACCGGAGGTGGAGCCGGGGGAGGTGGTAGGGGAGGGGACCTTCCGGTTCGCCCTGAAGCGCATCGGGCAGACCCTTTCCGAGCTCCGCAAGTACCGCTACGCCTTCGTGCTCCTCATCGCCTATCTCATCTACGGTGATGGGATCGGGACCATCATCCGGATGGCCGCCGTTTACGGGGCCGAGCTGGGGATCGACCAGGGCCACATGATAGGCGCCATCGTCATGGTGCAGTTCGTGGGAGTTCCCTTCTCCTTCCTCTTCGGCGCTCTGGCGGGTCGGATCGGGACGAAGCGGGCCATCTTCGTGGGGTTGTCCGTTTACACGGGGATCTCGGTCATGGCCTATTTCATGACCTCCGCCCTTCACTTCTGGATTCTGGCCTTCCTGGTGGGGACCGTTCAGGGAGGGACCCAGGCCCTTTCCCGGTCCCTGTACGCCAGCGTGATTCCCCCGTACAAGTCGGGGGAGCTCTTCGGCTTCTACGGCGTCATGGACAAATTCGCCGGGATGATGGGGCCCAGCGTGATGGCCCTGGTGATCACCCTCACCGGTTCCAGCCGGTTGGGGATCCTCTCCATTATTCTCTTCTTCCTCGTGGGGGCCGCCGTCCTCTACACCGTGGACGAAGAGGAGGGTCGACGGGTAGCCCGGGAAGCGCAGGAGCGAGCCCGCCCCCTTAAGGAGGCGGGGCTTCCGAGCTGAAGGCTCAGCTCTCCGCCAGGGCTCCTGTCCCCCGGATCGCCCGGCCGGGTCTCACCCCTTCCTGGAGCTCCCCGTCGTCCACCACGACCTGCCCGTCCACGATGGTCCAGAGGATCCCTTCGGACCGCTGGGCCGGATCGGTGAAGTCAGCGCGGTCGATGACGGTCTCGGGGTCGAAGATCACGATGTCGGCGTCGGCCCCTGGAGTGAGGCGTCCCTTGCGAGCCAGGTCGGGTGCGGCCCCTTCCAGGCGCTGGGCGGGCTTCAGGGTGGTCTTGTAGATGGCCTCAGGAAGGGTCAAGGCGCCCCTCTCGCGGACATAGTAGCCCAGGACCCGGGCGAAGGTACCGGCTCCCCGGGGGTGTCCTCGGCCCTCCCGGATCGTCCCATCGCTTGCGATGATGACGTGGGGGTGAGCCAGGGCCATCTCGATCTCCTCCGGCGGCATGTAATGGATGATGGCGCTTTCTCCCTCCTCGCGTCCCTGCCGGAACCCTTCCGCATCCAGCCTCTCCATGGTCCGGACGAGCTGCAGGTCCTCGTAGGAGATGCCTCCGAAACGCTCTTGCCAGCCCGGATCGAAGGTGGTGGATCCCAGGGAGGTGGCGGCAGCGGTGTAGGGGTAGACATCGGCCAGAACGTCCACTCCCCGCTCCCGGGCTCCGGAAATCATGTCCAGGGCGATCTCCAGGTGGCCCGCGATCATGCTGTTGATGTGGACGACCTGTGCCGATGCTCCGGTGGCCGCGGCATTCGCGATGACCTCCTGAAGGGCGGCGAGGCCGTTGTTTTCCGGAGGGACCGGCCCGAACGCACGGATGTGGAGATGCGCAGGGACGTCCTCTTCAGCGGCCACCTCGAACAGGCGCAAGACCTCTACCCGGGACGCCCCAGGGACGTAGGCCACTCCGAACCCGATCCCGATGGCGCCTTCCTGGAGGGAGCCCCGGGCCAACTCGGCCATCTCGTCCGCCTGGGCGTCGGTGGCTGCTTCGTACCGATCATCGATTCCCAGTGCCTGGCGAAGCGATCCGTGACCCACGGTGATGCCGTAGTGATGGTAGGCGCCCGCCGCCTCTCGCTCGGCGTACCACTCCGCGCTCTCCACGGGCCCGCCGTGCATCCCGATGAGGGTGGTGACCCCGTCGAAGACCTTGAAGATGGCCGCTTCGTCGGTGTTCGGATACGATGCCAGGATGTCCACGAACCCGGGAGCCACCACCAGCCCTTCGGCATCGATGGTGCGCTCACCCTCCAATGGGGTTTCGCTCACCGTAGCCACCTCCGTTCCCCGGATCCCCACGTGACGAATCCCATCGGTATCGGTGGCGGGGTCGATGACTCGCCCGTTGGCGATGACCAGGTCGTAGGCCTCCTCTCCGGGGGTCGCCTCCGCAATAGCGCAGGCTCCCAACGTCCATAGCAGGGCCAAAACCGAGAGGATGCCGACGCGGGAAGGTCGGAACGCTGCAGGATGCTTCATGGATGGCTCCTTCCAGGTAGTGTGTTCATATCCCCTCCGTTGTCCGGCGGGATGAGGCCCGGGCCTCCGTCGTCGCCACCGGTGAACTGCCGGAGGAGGACGTACAGGAAGACCCCGGTACCTGCGATACCTCCCAGGGTGGCCGCCGTTTGCCGCCGGGATCGAACCTCTTCCACGAACCCTTCTTGAAACCGGCGGGCTTCGTCCTGACTTGGCGCCGGGGAGCCGGTGAGGACGGCCTCGGGTGAGGAGGGTTCACTGGCTCCACTCCGATGCACGGCGATGACCGTTCCCACCGGTCCCAGCAGGATGCCGCCCAGGAACCCCCGGCCGATCCAGTCCCGGACGCTCACCTCCCGGCCCGCCTCCACCCCGGCCTCCCGCCATTGGGCGGTATCCGAAACCACAGGAGGCTTTCCGACGGTCCCCGGTCGGTCATTGCCCCATGGCCCGGATCCATCCCGGACTGTCGGCCAATCTGCCCTGGAGTCCAGAGGCGCTTGGGCCGCCAGGGGACCTCCCAGCCCCACCAGGAGGGCTCCGGACCACAGGAGTACCCTCCGCCACATGCCGGTCAGCAGGTCCCCAGAACGAAGCAGTTCGTCCGTAGCTCCCGGGCACCCATGGGGAACAGCGTTCCCGGGGTCCGCACGGCATCCGAGTCGGCTCGCCAGTTGGAGGAGGGAGCTTCGAAGCGGTAATGGTCCTGCAGACGACGTCCGGTCACCAGCAGGACGACTCGCCGCTGATGCTCCAGCAGCTCCTGGGCGTCCACCTGACCCTCGAAGGGGGAGAGCCCTGAGTATCGACCTCGAACGTGATTCACTTCCTGGCCGAAGGTCGCCTCGTCACCGCGAGCCAGGGCCGCCTCGGCCCGTAGGAGGTGGAGCTCTTCGGCGCTGAGCACCGTCACCGGCGTGTAGGCGTCGCCGTCCGCGAACTCCTGAATCCGCTGGGCCAGAATGGGGTCCACGATCCCGTCCACAGGGTCCTGGAGAGTGGGGGTCCACCGGTCTGAGGAATCGTCGGAGTAGGGATCCAACACGTAGTCGGTCTGCCAGACGATCTCCCCTCTCTGGTTCACCGTGGAGGCCACGGTGTTGGTCACCGTGCTGGGGCTGTAGGTGTATTCAAACCGCCACCCGGAGCCCGGCTCCACCGACTGGAAGAAGGCGTCCAGGTCCGCCACCAATGCCGCGTCGTCCACCAGCGGGTTCTGGGAAGCCGTTCCCGCCTGAAGTCGCTCCCGGAGGATCTGGGCGTGACGGGCACGGGCCCGGGCAGCGTAGAAGGCTCGCGTGAGCTCCGTGTCCTGGAGCTGTTGAGCCAGATTCAGGCCCTGGGTGAAGTAATCGATGGCCTGGTCGTAGACCTGACCCATGTTTTCCGGGCCCACCGGAGGTGCGGCCTGAGTGCGATCGGAAAAGGCGAAGTTCTCGAAATGATCCGCCACCAGGACGTAGGCCAGACCGGTGTATAGGTAGGACCGGGCCAACGGGCGGGTGGACTCGTGGTGTCCTGCCTCCACCTGCTCCCGTAGCACCTTGACGGCGTGATCCCCGAGCCAGCGGGCCTCGGCAGCTGCGCCGAACGGACCGTCCACCAGGGTGTTGGTGGGGTCCTGAAGGTTTCCGGCGTTCAGCGGGTCGTAGAAGTCGTGGGTGCCGATGCGGGTGAACTCGTCCGCCGCCGTCCCGTGGGAGCGGAGGACGGTGCCTGTGGCTACGCTTAGGGAGCTCAGGACGCCGTTGGCCAGGGCCCGGGCCGATGCCGGAGCCTCCACGTCGCCCGTGGTGAGGGAGTTCGGGTTGTCCACGTCCAGGAGCCCATCGCATCCCGCCGCCACCATGACGAGGGCTACCAAGCCCGGTAGGAGAGAGGCTTTGTTTCGCTTCCCGCCGGTAGCACCCCGGTGGGTCGTGTTCCAGGTTCCGTGTCGTCTGCTCTGGGTCTTCATTTTATTCCTCCGCCCCGGGATCTCCAGGGTTTCCCCCCGGAGGACGGGCCGTTCTCGGTTCCGTTCACGCGCCATCATCCTTGGATCAGGGCGCTGGAGCTCAGAAGGTCACGCTGGTGCGAATGGAAAAGCGGCGCGTGAGGGGGAGCCCCCAGGCCTCCACTCCGGTGGTGAAGTTGCATCGGAGCGTCTGGGACTCGTCGCAGCGGCCGATATCGTTGATCTCGGGATCCAGACCTGGATAGTCACCGTGGACCCAGAGCCCCAGGTTCCGGGCACCCACTGTGATGGAGAGGTTGTCGGCCCCCATCCGCTGCGCGAGACCCCGGGACCGGTACGTCACGGAGAGCTCGCGCCAGCGGATGAAGTCCGCCCGGAAGACCTCGTTGAGCCCCGCCATGGGGGAGAGCGCCCTCTTCCCCGTGTACTGGACGGCGGCGTCCAGCCTTTCCTCGGCGGTGGATGAGGGGTCGTTCACGGTGGCCTCGATCCGAGCCGACTCGGGGGTGTTCCGGCCCACTACGGCGTTGGAGCGCCGGAACGCTCCGGAGAGGTCCTGGACCCAGAAGTCGCCGGCCTGGTACTCGAAGAGCGTGTTGACGGTCAGGTTCCCGCCCAGGTCGATGCGTCCCCCGAACCCGCCCTGCCAATCGGGGGTGGGCTTACCCAGCCGCTGGTCGTCCTGGGCCGCCGTGCCGCAATCCTCCACGTAGACCTCGAAGTCGTCCAGCGACCGCGGCTGCGAGAAGAAGGCCAGAGCCTCCTCCCGCGTGGGGGGCGCGCAGGTGCCGTGTAGATCCAAGGGGATCTCCACATTGGCCCGCTTGGGCCCGAAGAAAGTGGCGGGAGCGTACCCTTCCCGGAGCCACTGGACGTATCGGGCTCCGCCTGCCCCCTTCAGCGACGGAGCGCCTCCCAGGTCCGAAATCGTCTCGCTGAGGTATGCGGCATTGGCGAAGAGGTCAATGGAAAGGCCGGGCCGCTGGTACGCCGTCCCCTGGACGCTAAGCTCCACTCCGTGGGCATCCAGTCGGCCGATGTTGTCCAACTGGGTCTGGAGGAACCCGCCGGTGGCCGGGAACTCCCGAGCTACCAGGGCTTCCTTCACGGTTCGGGTCCAGTAGCTCCCTTCCACGGCCACTCGGTCGTCCAGGAGGCCGACCTCGGCCCCGAACTCCCACTCGGTAGAGACCTCCGGGGCGAGATCCGGGTTCCCCAGATTTCCAGGGCGGACCCCCGGCCCTTCTCCGGAACCCGAGGGCTGGAAGGTGGTGAACTGGTCGAAGGCCCCGGGCTGAAGTCCCGACTGGCCTACGGCGGCTCGGACGCGAAGGGAAGAAATGCTGGAGCTGTTCCAGGAGGCCAACTGGCTGGGCACCACTGAGACGCTCGCCTTGGGGTACATGGCGAAGTCGAAGTCCTCCCCGAAGGCGCTGTTGGAGTCCCACCGGCTCCCTACCGTGAGGAAGGCGTAGTCCCGAAAGCCCACCTGCTCCTGGACGAAGACACCGGCATTCACGTTACGGAGCCAACCCTCGTCCAGGAGCTGGTCGGCGGCTGCGCTTCCGACCCGGACGCCGGGTCCGGGGAACCGGGTGCCACGGCCCCCGGAGGTGCTGGTCTCCCGGATGAAACCCTGAGCACCCAGCGTCAATCCACTGGTGAAGTCCTCTCCCAGGTCCGTGTTCCAGGCCAGGCTGGACTCCAGGGTGAGCTCGGTATGGTCCCGGGTTCCGATGTCCCTCTGCCCTTCCGGATTCGCGGTGGCGATGTCCACGTTCCAGCCGTAGGGAAACTCCAGGAAGTCCCGCTGATGGCTCCGGGCCAGGCCCGTCACCAGACGGAAGGAGAGCTCCTCCGTGGGCGAGTACGTGCTTTCCACGCTTCCCATGAAGTTGGAGGCGCTCTGCTCACTGCGAACCTGCTGTCCTTCCCGGACCGTACTGATAGACGCGTTTCCGAAAGGTCGGTTCTCCCACTCCGCCAGCCGGGGCTGGGAGCGGAAGGAGACGGGCCACGCGCCGTGAATCGTGTTGTTCAGGTTCGGTATTTCGTGGTCCAGCTCCGAGTAGATGGAGCTCAGTCGGAACTGGAGTCGGTCGGTGGGCAAGAGGGTGAAGGTGGTGGAGAACTGCCTCCGGTCGGTCCGGTTCTGGGCCGGCCCCAGATCCCGGAGTACTCCGCCCATGGTCCCGTCCTCCGAGCTCAGGCGAGCCGAGGCGGTGTACCGGAAGTTCGACCCTCCTCCACTCACCTCCGCTGAGGCGATGGAGGACCATCCCGTCTCGAAGAAGTCGGGCCAGAAGTCCACCTGGAAGGGTTCGTAGACGCTCACGTTCAAGCCCCACCGCTCACGGATTCGGTCCACGTCGTCCTGATTCCGTGCCCAATCGGCGTGCGGGACCATTCGGTTCGTAGGCATCCGGTTCATCCCCTGCTCGAAGGAGACCCGGAACTGAGGCGCTCCTTCCTGGCCCCGCTTCGTGAAGATCTGGATGACTCCGTTG
>SKZC01000440.1 GCA_007127575.1 Gemmatimonadota bacterium | reverse complement strand
GAACTGAGCCACCAGGGCGGCGGCCACGGAGATGCCCACGGTGGCCACCCGTCCCCAGAAAAGCTCGTCGTTCACCCGTCGACCCAGTGAAGCGGGAATGTCCCGCACCACCGCCGCCGCCCCCACGTTCATGAAGGAGTTCACCGTGCTCATGATGGCCGCCGCCACCCCGGAGAAGACCAATGCCGCCAGCAGGAGAGGAGTGAATTCCAGGAGGAAGACGGGGGTGGCCTCATCGGGACTGGCCAGTGGAGCCAGGCGGCCCTCGGCCACCAACGCCCGGGTCACCACCCCCACCCCGAAGTAGAGGAGGATGATGAGGAGGAGCGCCACCGTGGCCACCAGGGGATACCAGCGGAGCTGAAGAGGGTTCTTCAGCATGTAGAACTTGTGCACCACGTGGGGCTGGCCCAGAACCCCTACCGAAAAGACGAAATAGAAGGAGAGGGCGCCCAGAGGGGTGAGATGGCCCCAGGGCTCCAGAAAGCCGGGATCGTGAGCCAGGATAGCCCGGGAGATCCCCTCCATCCCCCCTCCCACCTGAAGGGTCGTGAGGAAAACCAGGACGGACGCTGCCGCCATGAGCGCTCCCTGGAAGACATCGGTGTAGACCCCCGCCAGGATGCCCCCACCGGTGGCGTAGGCCAGCGTCATCGCCACCCCCAGCCAGATTCCCAATTCCAGCCCCACCCCGAACACCGCATCCATCACCACGCCCAAGGCCAGGACGTTGGTGGCCATGTAGCCCACCACGGCAACGAGTATGGAGAGTCCCGCCAGGCCTTGAGCCGTCGGGGACCCGTACCGGACCCGCACGGCGTCCGGGAGGGTCATGACCCCTCGAATCTCCGCCAGGAGCCGGAGGCGCTTGGCCAGCACCCACGCGGCCAGGGCGCCAGTGACGCCCACGGGGAGGATGATGTAGAGCCCTCCCAGGCCGGTGGAATAGACCAGGCCCGGCCCCCCGACGAAGGCGAACCCCGACAGGGTGGCCGCCATGGCCGAAAGGGAGAGGGCCACGAGCCCCACCCCCTTCCCCGCCAGGAAGAAGTCGGCGGAGGTCCGGGTGCGCCGGGTGGCCCAGGCCCCGATGGCCAGCACGGCGGTAAAGTAGACCAGAGCTACGCCCACGATGACGGGCTCCGTCACGGAGGGAAGCCCTCCCTCCTGGACGCCCGCCATCGCCAGGCCACTGGCCCAGGGCGTCACTCTTTCTCCCTTCTGGCGGACTCTGCAGCCTCCCGGATCCGCTCCAGATCCTCACGCTCCAGACCCAACTCCGGAAACGTCCACGCGTAGACCAGGGGCACGAAGAGCACGGGGAGGAGGCCCACGCCCACCACCACCACCGCCGCCCGGGGAGGAAGCCCCAACCAGAGGGTGGCGTCCGCCGCCTCCCCGGAGGGGAGGGCGAGCACGACTCCGAATCCGCCCAGGAGGATGAGCCAGAGGACACCTACGAGAGCGAGAAGCCTCGTGCGACCCGTGCCACCCTCCGGACCGTCCCCCTCACCCCGACTCCCGTTCCCGCGGTCCCCATCCGCCCTTCGCCCCGTGTTGGCTCCGTTGGCGCCCAGGAAGATGAGAGAGGTGAGAAGTCCCACCGTCCCACCCACGAACACCCACGGACCCCAGGTGAGACCCTCTCCCGGCAAGAACACGGAGAGATACCCCAGCCCCACAAGGAGGGTGGAAAGCGCCGCCGAGCCGGCCGCCATCCCGCCGGGTGTGATCCGTTCGCCCCCTGGCGGCTCTCCCGTCACAGCGTCCCCGTCCGTTCCCGCATCCGTAGGCCCCTGCGGCGTTCCGGCGGACCCGGGGGGGTCCCGAGGCCGTCCCGGCGCCGACTTGCGTGAGGGTCGGGCCCGGCTCAACCATTGAGCCGGCCCCAAGATTGGATTTCGTCTCGAACCGATGAGAGCTAGACCCCGGTGGGGAGCCCGTCAAGCTGAGCTCTGAGAGCAGGATTTCCCAACCCACTCGGCGGGTCCCAGGAGCGGCCCCGGGCACCCCTGCCTTTCGACCCCCTCACCCACGAGGTCACATGAGCCACCCCATCCCCTTCTTCAAGCAGGTGGACCGCTACTTCGAGCGGGCAGCCCGCTTCACCGACCTTCCTGCGGGACTCCTCACCCAGATCAAGAACTGCAACGCCGTTTATCAGGTCTCCTTCCCGGTGGAGCGGGACGACGGCTCCATCCAGGTCATCCGGGGTTGGAGGGCCGCTCATTCCACGCACAAGCTCCCGGTGAAGGGAGGTATCCGGCTCACCATGATGGCCTCGGAGGACGAGGTCACCGCCCTGGCGGCTCTCATGACCTTCAAGTGCGCCCTGGTGAACATTCCCTACGGGGGCGCCAAGGGAGCCATCCAGGTGGAAAAGCGGGAGTACTCCCAGCGGGAGCTGGAGCGGATCATGCGCCGCTACACCTTCGAGCTCATCCAGAAGAACTTCATCGGCCCCGGGGTGGATGTCCCCGGACCCGACATGGGGGTGGGCGCCCAGGAGATCGGTTGGATGGTGGATACGTACATGGCCCTGGTGCCCGGCTCCGTCAATGTGAGCGGCTGCATCACCGGAAAACCCCTGGCCCTGGGCGGAATCCGGGGCCGAGTGGAGGCAACGGGGCGAGGCGTGTTCTTCGGGATCCGAGAGGCCGTCGGGGTCCCGGAGGACATCGAGGCGCTGGGGCTCACCCCCGGACTGGAGGGGAAGCGTGTGGTGGTCCAGGGCTTGGGGAACGTGGGCTATTACGCCTGCCGCTTCCTCCAGGAGGAGGGCGCCGTGGTGGTGGGGGTGGCGGAGCGGGAAGGCGCCATCCACGATCCGGACGGAATCGACGTGGATGCCCTCTTGACCCATAGGGAGGCGGGAGAGTCCATCCTGGACTTCCCCGCCCGGACCCATATGGAGCGAAGCCTGGACGGCTTGGAGCTGGAGTGCGACATCCTGATCCCTGCCGCTCTGGAGAACCAGATCACCGAAGAGAACGCGGATCGGATCCAGGCCCGGATCGTGGCGGAAGGGGCCAACGGCCCGGTGACGGTGGAGGCCCACGACATCCTGGCGCGCCGCGGCGTCCTCATGCTCCCCGACGTCTACCTCAATGCCGGCGGGGTCACCGTCTCGTACTTCGAATGGCTCAAGAACCTCTCCAACGTCCGCTTCGGCCGCATGAACAACCGCTTCGAAGCCTCCTCCAACTCCCGGATCCTCCAGGCCGTAGAGTCTCTCACGGGCAAGGAATTCGCCCCGGGCGTCCGGGAATCGGTGGAGGTGGGCGCAAAGGAGGGGGACCTGGTGGACTCCGGACTGGAGGACACCATGGTGGAAGGCTTCCATGAAATCCGGGAGGTGGCACGCCGGGAGGGGACGGACCTCCGCACTGCCGCCTACCTCACCTCCCTTCTGAAGGTGGCGGACACCTACGGGGAGCGGGGCATCTTTCCCTGACCTCCCCCCTGACCTCCCCGGGAGTCCGTCACCTCCCCGTCCACCCCCTGTGCCCGCCGGCCACTTGGCCGGCGGGCCATCGCCCAACCGGGAACCCATCCCGACCTTTCCCCTACCAATTCGCATGAATGTGGCGAAAACGTGTGTGCTAGTGTGTATTGATGGAGGAATAACACCCCTGGTACGGAACCCTCGTAGGGGTTTTTCGTACGCATGAGGGTGAGGCCGCCACAATTCGTGCGGAGCGGCCACATCCGGGGTTGGGGGGAGGAGGTCGATGATTCGGAGGGCGCTGAAACGCATT
>SKZC01000453.1 GCA_007127575.1 Gemmatimonadota bacterium | reverse complement strand
GGAGCTGCCGGTACGTCCGTGCCGCCCCTGCATGGTCCCCTGCGTCGATCTGGAGCTGGATGAGGCGGCGGACGCCAGGTTCGTGGTCCCGGTTCAGGTCTACGGCGAAGCCGGCCCACCGGATGGCCGCAACCTCCCTTCCTGCCTCCGCTTCCTTCCGGGACAGGCTCCATCCCGCGTCGGACAACGCCCGGGCCAAAGCCTGGCGCTCCCGGTCCAGCCACTCCTGAAACTCCCGGGCCCCGTCCAGGAAGAAGCCGTCCAGGAGGGGGCCGGTGAAGAGATCGACGGCTTCCTCGAGCCTCCCATCCATGAGCCGTCTTCGAACCTCCACCGCATCGCAGCGAACTCGGTCCGGGTTCACGGCGACGGAGCCGTCTCCCCGGGTGAGGACGGCGTCGCTTCCGAGTCCTCGACGAAGGATGTAGATGGCTTGGTTCAGGGCTCGGCGTCCCCGGTTCATCTCCATCTCGGGCCAGAAGAGAGCCAGGAGTCGGTCCCGGGGGCAGGGCTCGCTGGTCAGGGCCAGGTAGACGAGGAGTGCCACCCGTTTGGGTTGGGAGAGAACGGAGTGAAGGACCCGACCATCATCTGCAGTGGTGAGGTTCACTCCCCCCAGGATTCTCAACTCGATCATGCTATGCCCCCGTCCATGGCAGGGAACGGGACCGGCTGGCGTCACGGTCCCGGAGTGATAGTCCGGGAAGGATGCCGGGCCCGCAACCCCTTGCCACCCCACCTTTCCCAGGGCTCACCGTCACGAGTCACCCGGGAGGTGATCCACAGGTGACCGGCCCTGATTACCATGAATCCGTCTCAGGCGAGAAGTACAAGTGAACGTCCAGGTGGGGGAGGGTGGGGATGTCGATGCAGGCCGGGGAGGGAACGGGGCGAGGCATCTGGAGTCGCGGAAGCTGGCCGGGGAGTGCGGTGACGATCCTGGCCACGGCCGCCTGCGGGGGGGATGGCGCCACGGAACCCGAGCCGCAGCCGGAGCCGCTCACCGTGTCCGTGGAGGTGACGGGACATGGAGCCGGAAGGGTGGTGAGCCAGCCGGCGGGGATCTCATGCGGAGAGGAAGGGGCCGCCTGCCAGGCGGAGTTCGATCCCGGCACCGTGCTCACCCTCACCGCCGAGCCGGAGGAAGGCTCTCACTTCGAGGGGTGGACCGGAGCGTGCACCGGGACGGGCTCCTGTTCCGTAGATGGAGACGGCGATGTCACCGTGGGCGCCGAGTTCGAAAACCTGCGTCGAGCCGCTCAGGAAGTGACTCCGGAAGGGGGGACGGTGACGTCCCGGGACGGGTCCCTGGAGTTGGAGATCCCCGAGGGGGCGCTGTCGGAGCCGGTGCGGATCACGGTGGAGATGGCGGAGCCCGACGAGATGGGGAGCGCCTTCGACGAGCTGGCCGAAGAGTACGGGATCCGGAGGGGCTACCGCCTCGGCCCGGCGGGGTTGGAGTTCGCCGTCCCGGTGGAGATCCGGCTTCCGGCGGATGGGGACGCGAACGTCTCCGGCCGTGGCCCTGCCGGCGAGGGGGCGACGGCGGTGGGCGGCGAAGGTTCGGCCCGACTTCAGGGCCGGACTTCCGAGGAGGCCGGAGATGGCTGGGAAGCGGGGCTTCTGGTCTTCGCCCAGGTGATCGGCGGCGAGGAGACGTTCCTGGGGTTTCTTTGGCAACTCGCCCTGCGGCCGGACTTTTCGGGAACGCTCAAGCTAGAGCCGGACCCTGTGGAGGCCCGTCTGGACAAATTCGCGCCGGAGGGAGAAGGGTGGTTGGTGCTCACGGAAGCGTCCTTCCGCTTCCAGGTGCATGCTCCAGCGGAGGTTTCGGTGAACGTGCCCTGGGAGGACTTCCGAGCGGATCTCAGATCGGAAAGTGGTGGCCAGCGGCGACTTCCCATACGGAGCGCCTCGTACCAGGATATCTCCGGCTTTGCCATCGAAGCCGTCCCAGGAACGCGGGAGCTGGAATGGATTCTGGAGCCCCACTCCCTCATGCTCACCCACGAGCACATCGTCTACCGGTGCCGGGAGGAGGGGACCCACATCTTCGCCCAGGAGGTGACCATCGAGGTGGACGGAGAGCGGCCGGGCTTCGGGCAGGACGATTTCTCCCTCTCCATGGGCCGGGAGGTGGAGTGCATTCAACCGACCCTGACGGTGAGTCTGGTCGGGGAGGGAGAGGGGCGGGTCACCAGCGAGCCCGAAGGTATCGATTGCGGGACGGATGGAGATTCCTGCGAAGCCCAGTTCGAAGGAGCCTCCCAGGTCACCCTCACCGCGGAGCCGGAGGAGGGGTCCGTTTTCGTCGGATGGGTGGACTCGGAAGGGGAGGTGCTGGAGACCGAAACCACCGTCACCGTGGAGATGACGGAGGATGGTACCGTCCGTGCCCGGTTCGAGCCGGTGGACCCCGACGGAGGGGAAGTGGATCCGGACCGGGCTCCTCAAGTGGTGCAGCTTCGGGCCTTTCTATCCGTGCCCGTCACCACATACCGGGTGGACGCCACCGACCCGGCCGGAGGAGAGCTGGAGTACGAGTGGACCATGGTGGCCCGGGAAGGCCACGAGTATGAGGAGTGCGGCGATCCCCGCGTCCCGTGGACCCAAACGGGTCAGGTGGTGAGCTGGAGCCATGGGAGTGAAGATGGCTGCCCCCACATGGGAACGAACCACTCGGTGGACCTCACGGTCACCGTGACGAGCTCGGCCAGCGGCCTCTCGGTCCGCTGCGAGATGTTCGGCTCGGATCAGCAGACCATCAACGAGCCGGATTGCCCGGTGGTAGCGGACTCGGACGAGGAGGGATCGGAAGGCGTGCCCGCGGCTGCCGACCTCAGAATGCAGCCAGCTCCACGATCCCCTTGAGGACGTCCTTGGGCTGGGGGAGGATCACCTCCTCCAGTTGGGGCGAATAGGCCACCCACACGTCCTGGGAGGCCACCCGGCGCACGGGGCCGTCCAACCACGGGAAGAGCTCGTCTGCGATGCGGGCGGCGATCTCGGAGCCGATCCCCCAGGAGAGGGAGTCCTCGTGGACCACGAGGGCCTTGTTCGTTCGCTTCACCGAGTCGGCGATCCGCTCCATGTCGAAGGGCTGGACGGTGCGGAGGTCGATGACCTCCACATCGATACCGTGGCGCTCCGCCGCCACCTTTGCCGCGTCCATGGAGCGTTTCACCAGCGCTCCGCAGGTGATGAGGGTCAGGTCCGTCCCCTTCCGCACGAACTTGGCCTTTCCAAAGGGAATCATGTACTCCGGACCCGGGTTTCGGCCCTTGTTGTGCACCTGCCGGTAGAGGTGTTTGTGCTCCAGGAAAAGGACCGGGTCCTGGCAGCGGATCGCCGTCCTGAGAAGCCCGTTGGCGTCCCGGGCGTTGGAGGGCATGGCCACCCGGATCCCCGGGGTGTGCGTGAAGAGGGTCTCCCCGGTCTGGGAGTGGTAGATCCCCCCTCCCCGGAGGTAGCCTCCGTAGGTGGCGCGGATCACCACCGGCGCCGACCACGTTCCCGCCGAGCGGTAGCGAAGTGTGGTTAGCTCGTTCCGGATCTGGTGGAAGGCGGGCCAGATGTAGTCGAAGAACTGGATCTCCACCACGGGCTTGAGGCCCCGTACCGCCATCCCCACGGCCCGCCCCACGATGTTCGCCTCGGCCAGGGGAGAGTTGAACACGCGGACGCTTCCGAACTCCCTTTGGAGGCCCTGGGTGGCCTTGAAGACGCCCCCCTTCCCGGGGACTTCCTCGAGATACTCCT
>SKZC01000009.1 GCA_007127575.1 Gemmatimonadota bacterium | reverse complement strand
GGTCCATGTCCGGGTAGACGTAGGCGATCTGTCCGGTACGGGGGTCGTCCGGGTAGGCGTCCACACGGACGTCCACGGCGGCGCCGAGTCGGACGAAGCGGAGATCGCTCTCGTGCACGTCCACCTCGAGCCAGACTCGGGACAGGTCCGCGATGCGGAAGAGGTCCATTCCCGACTGCACGCTGGCGCCCAGCTCGGCCTCCTTCTCCACCACGAACCCGGCGGTGGGGGCTTCGAGGATCAGGGTTCGCTGCACTTCGCCCCGCTCCTCGATCCGACGGATCTGCTCCGGGGAGATGTCCCAGAGGAGGAGGCGCTGCCGGGCGGCTTCCAGCAGGCTACCGGTGCGCTCCCCCACTCCGGGCGCGAGGCTCGCCCCCAGGCTCTCATCCAGCCGCCGGGCCGACAGGAGCTCCTCCTGGGCGGAGACGAGCTCTGGGCTGTAAATCTCCAGAAGCGGCTCGCCGGCTTCGACGAACCGGCCTATGAAGTCGACGTGGAGACGCTCGATCCACCCTCCGAACCGGGGGCTCACCCGGGAGAGGCGGGTCTCGTCGTAGGTCACGTTGCCCGTGGACCGGATCGTTCTTTGGAGGGGCCCTACCTCCGCCTCTACGGCGCGGACGCCCAGGGCCAGGGGCCGGGCGATGCGGATGGCCCCCTCTTCGTTCATGGCCATCCCGTCCACGTGCTCGTGATCCGTGGCCTGCATTTCTGGATCCTGATGGTCGGCGTGGGGATCCGGGGGAGCGGGCTCCCCGTGGTCTCCCCCACCCCAGAGGACTCCGAGGCCGATCCCCAAAAGGAAGAGGAGGGCCGCAGCAAGGGAGAGGCCGATCCGCCGTGACACTCCAGCTCGCTCGCTCATCGATCTCTCCTATGGTTCGGGTCGTTCGAGGTCCCTTCCTTCGAGCCCGAGAGTCCCAGGTCGGTCCCCACCGCCGCCTCGAGCTGAGCCAATTCGCTCCCGAAGTCCGCCAGAAGCCGCTCCAGCTCGATCTCGTTTCGGAAAAGGGTCGCGTGGGCCTCCAGCAGCCCGGAAAACTCCATCCGCCCGGCCTGATACGCTCCGGTGGCGCTCTCCACCGTGGCCAGGGCCTGTGGGATCACGCCCTCGGTGAGGAGCAGGATGCGCTCCCGGGTGCGGATCAGGGCGCTGTATCGGCGGGCGATCTCGGAGCTGACCGCCGCCATCAGCTCCTCCCGCCTCAGCTCGCTCTCGTCCAGGAGCGCTCCGGCTTCCGCCACCGCCTGGTCCTGCTTCCGTCCCCGGAAGAGGGGGAGGTCGACGGAGATGCCGAAGCTCACCATGTCCCGCCGGCCGATTCGGGGGCTGTACGCCACCATCCATCCCAGATCCGGGCGGCGCTCCCGAACCGCCAGATCGCGCTGGTGGCCCACCGCCTCGATCCTGCGCATTTGCGCCAGGAGCTCGGGGCGGGACTCGAGTGCTTCGGCCTGGAGCTCTTCAAGGGAGGGAAGATCGGGCCCCAACCCGCCCTCCAGCGCTGCCGCCGTGAACGCGCCTGGACCGGGCCCGGCGGTGGCCGCGCGTCGAAGGTCCTCCGGGTACTCGGGGGTCACGGGCTCCAACGGATCCCGGTTCAGGATACGGTTGATCTCCGTGAGGGCGCCGGTGCGCCGGTCCTCCAGCGCCGCGAGCTGCTCATCGAGTCGGGTGACCTCGGTCTGGGCCCGGAGGACGTCCTGTTGGGGAACCGCGCCCACGGCCAGGCGGCCACGGGCGACGCCGGCCAGGTCCTCCAGGAGCGCCCGGTTCCTCTGGAGGATCCGTTCCGCTTCATGCGCGAAGGCCAGCTCGTGGTAGGCGGCCTTGAGCCGGGCAACCACCTCCAGCTCGGTCTCCTCCACCTCATGGAGCGCCGCCTGATGCAGCGCTCTGGCCGCATCCTCCCGGATCCCTCGGCTGCCCCGAACGGGAATCCGTTGGGAGACCTGAAGGGAGAACATCGTCATCCCCTCTGCGGACAGGTCGAAGTCGGGAACGGGCACGGACATGAGGCCGGCGGAGAGAGTGGGGTCCGGGAGAGCTCCCGCCTGGGGGACGCGAGCCTCGAAAGCCGCAGCGGCGCTTCGGGCCGCCTGGATCTCCGGGCTGCGCTCGCGGGCGAGGGCCACGAGGTCGGCGAGGGACTCTTGGGCGCTGACGGGACGTGGAACGAGGAGGACCACCACCCAAACTACGAATGCGAGGTCCCTCCGGATCGGTGCGAGCATGACATCCTCCCTGGCGACGGCTGAGCACGCGTGGGAGTCCGTCCGGCTCTCCTGCGCGTGCGCGTCCAGATCCCGGGCACCGCGAACGTGGGGCCGGGTCGTGGGATCGGGGCCGGGCGTGGAGCCCGGCAGGAAGTCAGGCTCTGGGAGGTCGGAAGGGAGGTGCAGCGACCGCGGAGATGGGAACGGCCGTCATCACGGACGATCCTAGCTCAGCGGGAAAGGCGGCGTTCAGGCCCGAAGCCGGAACGGCGGGCAAGGTCCCGGCACCGGCACATCCGGTGGCCGCGAAGGAAAGGGGGCAGACCGGAAGGTCCGGAACGGAGCCCGAGTCGGAGTCCCCCGGGTCGCAGCAGGGGGGAGGATCCTCCGTACCATGGGCATGGTGGTCCATCGCCATCTCCACCGCGCCGGCGTCATGCTCGGAGCAGTCAGCGCACGCCGCCTCCACTACCCCGACGAAGAGGAGGATCAGGAGGGCCGCGAGGCCCGCGGCGGCGCCGAAACGGCGGAAGGAGGATGCTCCCAGCATAATTGAAGGCTAGAGGAAGGGTAGAGGCGGGTCAAGAAACCGGGGTGGCTGGAGCTGGGTGAAGGGATGGCAGGCGACTCCATCGGGGGACGAGGTGGACGGCGAGCCCTTTCCGGGTCGGCTGGACACCCTCCTGCGGGTGCGCTTAGACTTTTTTTCTTGGGGAGGGGCCCTTCGCCCCTACTCCCGAGCCATCCAGCCCGACGGAGGAACCCTTTGAAGAGGAATGCCGCAGCGGCGAACTCCGCTCGGTCCGGCGCCCGGCTCCCGCCCATGTGGGCTATGATGGGCCTGATGTGGGCCCTGGCGGGCCTGATCCCGGCCGGGTGCGGAGGACCGTTGGCCGCCCAGACCCCGGGAGGCGAGCCCCCTGGCGACCCCGCTTCCTCGGAGGCGGCCCAAGTGGGCGCATGGGGTCAGGAGGGGATGGAGGAATACGGCCTCTTCCCAGGCGACCAGGTGGAGATCATGTTCTTCAGCCAGGCCGGCGAGCCTCTTCCCCAGATCGCCGGACAGCGGGTGGTGGACCACCGGGGACGGATCTTTCTTCCCCTGGTGGGGGCGGTGGAGGTCGAGGGTCTGGACACGGACCAGCTTCGGGAGCGGCTGGAGGAGCGCTACACGGACTTCTTCGAGACCCCCACCATCGACGTGGTGGTGGGCCTCCGGGTGAACATCACCGGTGCGGTGCGCCAGCCGGGCCACTACTTCGTTCCTCCCGGCGCCACACTGGTGGACGCCCTGTCGCTGGCTGGGGGCACCCTCTCCGAGTTGGACATGGGCCAGGCAGGGGGAGCGGCGGACCCGGGCCGAGTCCAGCTCAACCGCCGGGACGGCACGTACTCCCTGCTGGACCTACGGCCCGACCGGGCCGCCGGTCAGGCGGCGAACCTCCCCGTCCGATCCGGGGACTGGCTCCACGTCCCGCGGCAGGCCCGATCCGTCTGGCGGCAGAACATCCAGCTCGTCTCCAGTGTGGTGGGGCTCGTGGGCT
>SKZC01000315.1 GCA_007127575.1 Gemmatimonadota bacterium | reverse complement strand
GGACCTTGGAGTAGCTGAGCTGTCCCTTCCGCATGGCTTCGCTCACCCGGGGCAGCTCCCCCAGCGCCCGGGCCACCCGCACCCGCTCCCGGGCCGCTCCCAGGGCCATGGAGGTGCGCCACGCCAACCAGTGGGCCGTGGTCTTGAACCCGGTGAGGCCTCCGCCTTCCTGGAAGAGGGCGTCGAAGCGTCGGAGCCGCTCCAGGAGACGGGATTCCGCCGCCGAGATCCGGGCTGCCAGCTCCGCGATTTCGTCTCCGATCCGTTCCATCTCTGATAGCTCGGGGGCGGGTCCATTCTTGGGGTCGAGCTCCTCTTCAGGCTTTAGCCCGCCCTCGGAATCGCGTCCGTCTTCGGGGTCGGGTCCATCGGGGAGCGGAAGGTGGGGGAAGCGGATCATTGGCGGCCTCCTGGTTCTGCGGGGATCGAAGTCCGACGGGGTGGTGGAAGGGGGGTAAGCGGCGCGGCCCCACCGGGCCTGCAGTCGCGGCTCATGGGTCCCAAGTCTCGGGTCCCGGCTCAGCGCTCGCGCAGCGCGGGCGGCCGGCATCGCGCCTTCCCGGCCCCACCCACCCCTCCAACGCACGCACCTTAAATCTAATCGGGGTGTGTTCGGGTCCTCAGATTCCCGCAGGAAGGACGAACGGCCCGTTCCAGGGCTTGCTTGAAGGCTCCAGGCCAGATCGGCTGTCAGAGAGCCCGGCACGGGGGAAGAGGGGCTCGAAACGAAGGTGCCCTCCGGCCGGGTCGACGGTCGAGGGTCCTCGGACGCGTGCCACCCCGTTCATCCTTCTCAGGAACCGCTCACACCATCGACCCACCGCCGGTCCCAAAGTCGTTGAGGGTTTCCGTCGGGGCTGTCATCCTTGATGTGTCGGGCCACGCAACGGTGCTCAGGAGAAAGAGATGAAACTCAGACGACGATACGCCGGAATCCCGGGTGGAACGTTGTCGCCTGTCACGACGGGCGGGGTGGCGGTCACAGGGCCCCCGTCCGGCCTGCGGCGCGCCGCCGCGTTCGCGCTGGACCAGATCCCGGTGGGAATCTACTTGGGGGTGCTTGGGGCCTTGGTGTGGGCGGTGGACCACGCGGGCTCCATGGGCCTCCAACCCGCTGGCGCAGTGGGACCCTGGACCGTCCAATGGCTCGTTTTCGGGCTGATCACGCTACCCCTTCTCATGTATCACGCGTGTTGGGAGGGCTCCGTGGTTCGTGCGACCCCCGGAAAGCTCCTCCTGGGCCTCCGGGTGACCTCCATTCGAGGCGGAGCTCTGAGCCTTGAGCGGGCACTCCTCCGTTCTGGTGTCAAGTTCGCCCCGGTCCTCGGCCTGCAGTTTCTCCTCGGAGTGTGGAGCTTCGGGATGTCCACGGCGGAAGGCGGCCTCCCTGTCGGGCTCCTCCTTTCAAGCCTCGTCCTGCTCGTGCTGTGGGCCCTGGTGGTGGCGCGACCTCGGGGAGGACGGGGCCTTCATGACCGGTGCGCAGGTGCGTCCGTGGTGCGAGTTCGGCGCTCTCCGCAGGTCGGGGGGAGTCAAGCGGTTACGTTCCCTTGGGCCGCAGCCTCGACGAGCTCGTGAGCCTCTATTGGAAGTGCCAGGTCGCCGGCTGGAGCGCCGTGGTCCTCTGGAGCGTCATGGCTTCGCTCATTTTCGGAAACCTCCGATGGGAAAGTGCGGCGGCAGCCACGGCCATGAGCATGCTGGGCCTGGGGTTGACCCACACGTTCCGCCCCGTGATTCACCGCGGCGGTTGGAAGGAGATGGCTCCCATCCGCCTGGCGCCCCGGGTGTTCGGGGTCTCCTGGGGGATAGGTATCCTCATGGGTGCCCTGTCCTTTCCTTTCCTTCTCCCCGTGCTCCCCGAGGAGGCCCGGCAGCAGCACGTCCTCATCAGCAACATCATCAGTGCTTTTTTCGTGGTCCTGGGCTGGTTTCTGGTGTATTTCTGTGTCCACTACTTCCAGCGCGGACGGGAAGCCAAGGAGAGGGCCTTGCAGCTTCAGGTGGCCGTGCGGGAGAACGAGCTCCGCACGTTGAGAAGCCAGCTCAACCCTCACTTCCTGTTTAACAGTCTGAACAGTCTCAGGGGGCTCATTTCGGAACGACCGGAGCGGGCTCAGGAGGCGGTGACCTCGCTGGCCTCCCTCCTCCGGCATACGCTTCGACTGAGTGCCCACTCTACCATTCCTCTCCGCCTCGAGCTGGAGGCTGCGCGAAACTACCTCGCCCTGGAGGAAATGCGGTTCGAGGAGCGACTGACCTGCAAGGTCGAGGTGGATCCGGAGCTGTTGGAGCAGGCGGTGCCCCCTATGCTCCTCCAGAACCTTCTGGAGAATGCGTTGAAGCATGGGATCTCCCGGTTCCCAGACGGAGGGACGGTAGAGCTCTACGTGCACCGCGAAGAAGACCGGGTCCACCTCAGCGTCTCCAATCCCGGCCGCGTCGCCTCGGCCTCCCAGGTGAAGGGGGTGGGCTTGTCCAACGTCCGAGAGCAGCTCCGGCTCCTCTTCAGGGACGAAGCGACGCTGGAGCTCGCCCAGGAGGGGCGGAATCGTGTCGTTTGCCGGGTCGTGCTCCCTCTTCGGCTGCTGACGAGAGAGGAGGAGGGGGCTCCCTCTTCCCGGACGGATATGGACGCTCGGGCCACTGTGACGGAGGTGGGGTCATGAGGGCTCTCCTGGTGGATGACGAGCGACTGGCACGGCAGGAGATGCGGCGGCTCCTGGCGGCTCACCCGGGGATCCGGGTGGTTGGAGAGGCGGCCAACGCGGACGAGGCTCGAGCTGCCCTCCGCAAACACGACCCGGATCTCCTTTTCCTGGACGTTCAGATGCCCGGAGAATCGGGATTCGAGCTCTTGGAGAGCCTGGACTCCGTTCCCAGGGTCGTGTTCACCACCGCGTATGACGAGTTCGCCCTCCGGGCCTTCGAGGTGAGCGCGGTGGACTATCTCGTAAAGCCCATTGAACCGGCTCGCCTTGCCCAAACGGTGGAACGGTTGGGGGACGGGGAGCGGGCGAGTGGGCGGGACGAGCCGGGCGAGGATGGGTCTTCCGCCACGGGCTCGCGACTCCTCCGACAGGAAGATCGGGTCTTCTTGAAGGACGGGGACCGGATCTGGTTCGTGGAGCTGGGCCAGGTGCGACTCTTCGAGTCGGCGGACAACTACACCCAGGTTCATCTCGAGGGCGAGAGCCCCATGATCCTCCGCTCCCTCAACGAACTGGAAGAGCGGTTGGATCCGGAGGTTTTCTTCCGGGCGAATCGGAGCCAGATCGTGAACCTCACCGCGGTCCGGGCCATCCACTCCTGGTTCGGAGGTCGCCTGATGGCGGAGGTGCAGGGAGGGCACGAGGTGGTGATGTCCCGGAGAAGGGCCCGGGAGTTCCGGGACCGCATGAGCGTGTGACCGTTACTGGCCTCCCCAGTCCGCTCGACTGGAGTAGCGCTCGACCTCCGGGATCTCCGCTCCGTCCTCCACCTCCAGTCGCACCCGCTCGTCCAGGATCAGCCGTCCACCCACCCTCGCCTCGCTGGAGATGCGGAGCACCGGGGTGGAGTCGTTTCCGAGGCTGAACCCCAGGAAGGAGCGGCGAGGCGGTCGAAGGATGATTAGATCCCCTTCCACCTCGCTCCGACCCAGGAGGCTCACGTCGGAGCCCTGGGTGTCCAGGTCATGGCCGACGCGTGCGTCCCGGAGGTGAATGGGGCCGTTTCGGCCTTCCAGCCGGCCCTGGATCCACGCCCCTGGCTCCAACTCCACCGTGCCGTTCC
>SKZC01000063.1 GCA_007127575.1 Gemmatimonadota bacterium | reverse complement strand
GGAACGGGCGAGAGTTCGAAGCGTCGGGGCGTTCATGAGGCCCTCCGGGGGAGGTGTCGCGCCAACGACTCGGCGATGGCGCGCGCCGCCTGGGGCCGCCCACGGGCCCGTGCGGCGCCGGACATGGCGTGGAGTCGATCCCGGTCCTCCACGAGCTCCAGAACCCGGCTCCAGAGTCCCTTCGCGTCCAACTCCGCCTCGGGAAGGTGGACGGCGGCCCCGGCCGCTTCCAGCGCGACGGCGTTCCGCGTCTGGTGGTCCGCCGCCGCTGTGGGAAGGGGCACGAGCACAGCAGGCAGGCCCCAGGCCAGAAACTCGGAAGTGGCCATGGCTCCCCCCCGGCTCACCGCCAGCGTCGCGGCAGCCAGGGCCGCGGGCATCTCCTGGATGTATCCCACGATCCGGAGCCACGAGGGCTTTCCCTCTCCTCCCAACTCCCGGCGAATGGCCTCCTCGTGGGCCGGTCCGGTAGCCCAGAGAAGTTGAAGAGGGGGCGGGCGGTGCAGCTCGTCGCGCAGGATCCCGGCCACGGCTTCGGACACAGCCTGGTTCAAGGCCCGGGATCCCTGACTCCCTCCCACCACCAGAACGACCGTTCCCTCGGGATCCAACCCGAACCGGCTCCGGGCCTCTCCCGGGTCCAGCGGCACCGGGGGCGCCACCGGGTTCCCCGACATCCGGGCCTTGTGCCGGGATACGGAAGGGAGCCAATCCCGGGCCTCGGGAAAGGCCAGGTGAACCTCTCGGGCCCACAGGCTCAGGACCCGGGAGGTCAGACCCGGCACGGCATTTTGCTCCTGTATGACGAGCCGGACACCCAGGATCCCCGCCACCAAGCCGGCGGGTCCTCCAGCGTAGCCCCCGGTAACCACCACCAGGTGAGGTCGGAGGCGTTGGAAGAGCCGGGTCAACTCCCGGAGGGCTCCCACGAGGATCCGGAGGACCCGGAGGTTGGCCCAGAGGCGGTCCCGGGAAAAACCCTCCACCGGGAGGAGGGTGTGTTCCACCCCTCGTTCCGGCAGGACCCGCGCCTCCACCCCCCGTCGGGCCCCCACGAAGTAGGTCCGCACATCGGGACGAAGGCGCTTCAGGGTGTCGGCCAGGGTTAGCGCCGGATAGAGATGCCCCCCGGTACCTCCGCCGGAGAACACGGCCACGGGCCCGCCCGACCCGGTCATTTCGCACCCTCCCGCACCGGGGAGGGGCTCGCCACCCCTCGAGACACGGAGATGAGGATCCCCACCACCATGAGGGTCACCACCAGGTTCGTGCGCCCGTAGGAAACCAGCGGTAGCGAGAGCCCTGTGGGCGGAACCATGCCCAGCCCCACCATCATGTGGAGCCACGCCTGGAGTGCCACGTAGCTGGTGAGACCCACCGCCAGAAGCTGTCCGAAGAGGTCCCTGGTCTGACCTGCGATCCGGAAGCCCACCAGCACGATGGTGAGGTAGAGGGCCACCAGGAGGACGACCCCCAGGAGCCCCCACTCCTCTCCGATGAGTGCGAAGATGAAATCGTTGTGAGCCTCCGGGAGGAAACCGAACCTCTGGCGTCCCTCGCCGAACCCCACACCTCCCAAGCCACCGGATCCCAGGGCGATGAGGGACTGATGGACCTGATAGCCTGCCCCGGAGATGTGGGCATCCAGGTCTCGAAAGGCCAGCATCCGGTCGAGCCGGAAACCGCTCCCCAGCTCCCGAAGAACCATGGGGGCCGTGAGAACCCCCAGGAAGAGAAAGTGGCCCAGCCGGCCACCTCCGCTGAACACCACCAACGCCCCCAGCGCCGCCACCACGAAGGCGGTGGAGAGGTCGGGCTGCAGGAGGATGGGGACGATGACGGCCCCCCAGACGAGGAGAAAGGGGAGAAGACCTCGGCTCAGACTTCGAAACTCGTCCTGCTTCTTCACCGCCAGAGCGGCGGTCCACACCACCACCGCCAGCTTCGCCAGCTCCGAAGGCTGGAAGGCCACGGGCCCCCGGAACCACCGGCGAGCTCCGTTGACCTCCGGAGCGATCTCGTGGGTCCAGGGGAGGATGAGAAGGAGGAGAAGTCCCCAGACCCCAGCCAAAAGAGGCCAGGCGGCTCGCTTCCACCAGAGGTGCGGGATCCGGGCACAGACCACCAGGAGGACCAGGCCCAGCACGGCTCCGGCGGTCTGGCGAACCACGTAGTGATAATCGGGAAGCCCTTGCCGCTGGGCGAGGAACGCGCTGGCGCTGTACAGGTTCACCAGCCCGAAGGAGAGGAGGAGGAGGACGGCGGTGAAAAGCACCGGAGCCTCCCACCCCCGACCCAGCCCGGTCTCGGGAAAAGGGGAGGGCATCCCAGGCGCCACATCGGTGGGACGCGGGCTCATACGTCCCCTCGAGCCAGTTCGGCGAACCGACGTCCCCGAGCTTCGTAGTCGGAAAACATGTCGAAGCTGGAACAGGCCGGGGCCAACAGGATGACGTCGCCGGCCCGGGCCGCAGCCCGGGCCGCGGCCACCGCCTCCTCGAAGGCGCCGTCCACCCGTTCCAGGGGAAGCTCCGAATCCAGCTCCGCCTCCAGCCGTCCCCGTGCCTCCCCATAGAGGATCACCCACCGGGCATGGTGGCGGAGGGCCTCCCGGAGGGGAGTGAAGTCCTCTCCCTTGTCCTTCCCGCCCAGGAGGACCACCAGTGGTCGCTTCAGGCTCGTCACCGCGCTCCGGGCTGCCTCTACGTTCGTCGCCTTGGAGTCGTTCACCCAGAGCACGCCATCTCGCTCTACCACGGGCTCCAAGCGGTGAGGGAGGGCGGGAAAGCTACGAAGCCCCTGCCGGATTCCCTGGAGGTGAGCTCCGGCCAGTCGTGCCGTCACAGCCGCGGCCAAAGCGTTGGCCACGTTGTGTTTCCCCAAGAGGGAGAGCTCCGAGGTGTCCACCAGGGGCTCCTCCCCATCCCCAGAAGCCAAGCCGTTCAGCACGAGCCTGGACCCCGCCAGAAAACCACCGGACCGTCCGGACACCTTCGTCCTGGCGAAATAGTAGCGCGTTCCAGGAGCCGATCCGGCCAGCGCCTCTACCTTCGGATCGTCCCCGTTCAGAACCCAGCGGCTGTCCGGAGTGGCGTTCTGAAAGAGCCGGGCCTTGTCCCCGTAGTAGGCTTCCACGGACGGATACCGATCCAGGTGGTCCGGCGAGAGGTTCGTAAGCACCCCGATGTCCGGATGGAGCCGCCGGGTTCCGGCGAGCTGAAAGGAGCTCAACTCCAGGACGTACCAGTCCGGAGGAGTCTCCCGAAGGGCCAGCTCGGAGGCGGCCGGTGCCAGGGCCGCTCCCACGTTCCCACCCAGAGCCGCGGAGACGTCCGCCTGCTCCAGGAGGTGGGCCGTGAGGGCCGCCGTGGTCGTCTTCCCGTTGGTTCCGGTCACGACGATCAGTGGACCCTTGAAGAAGCGAACGGCGAACTCGGGCTCGGAGATCCATCCGACCCCTTCGCGTTCCAAGGCCTGTAGGACCGGGGCGCCGGGGGGGATTCCCGGAGAGACCACCACCAATTCCGCCTTACGGATTCGGGCCAGGTCGTGTCCGCCCAGCTCGACGTCGGCTCCCAGGGCGCGAAGCCGCTCCCCACGGGCTGCAACTGCGGGGTCAGCACGCAGATCCGAGACATAACTCCTCCTTCCTTCTTTCAGGGCGAGTCGGGCCGCGGCCTCTCCGCTGGCCCCGAGTCCCACCACGGCGATCCATCGATCCATCTCTCTCACCGGCCGTCACCGGATCTTCAGCGTGCTGAAGGCCAGCATGGCGAAGAGAATTCCG
>SKZC01000490.1 GCA_007127575.1 Gemmatimonadota bacterium | reverse complement strand
TAGACCAGGGAATGTACCGCTGCCCTCCGAACCCGGGATTCACCGACATGACCACCAGGAGATCGATCTCTTGGAGGACCTCCTCCACGGCGGAGAGGGGAGTAGCGGGGTTCAGGGCCACCCCGGGCCGGACACCCAGCTCCCGGATTCGCTCCACGACACGGTGGAGGTGTGGGGACGCCTCCACATGTACGGAGATCCAGTCGGCTCCGGCATCCCGAAAGGCCTCCAGATGCAGCTCCGGCCGCTCGATCATGAGGTGCACGTCCACCGGCAGACGGGTGGCCCTCCTCACCGCAGCCGTCACCGCCGGACCCATGGTGATGTTCGGAACGAACCGACCGTCCATCACGTCCACGTGGATCCAGTCCGCCCCTCCGGCCTCCGCCGCCTGCACCTCCTCCGCCAGACGGCCGAAATCCGCAGCCAGGATGGAGGGAGCCACCTTCAGCTCCATGCCCCCGCCTCCCCCCGAACCACGGAGCGCACGCCCCCGGCCCCTCCGATGAGAACTTCAGTGGCCATCTCCAGAAAGAGGCCCGAAGTGACCACCCCGGCCCGAGCCCGGAGGGCGTCTTCCACCTCCGTTGGGTCCGTCAAGCCATCGGGAAAGGTCAGATCCGCCACATAGTTCCCGTTGTCTGTGACGTAGGGTTGCCCATCCTCACGGGTCCGGAGGTGTGGGGCGGCCCCGAGCCTCCGAAAGAATGGGAAGTGGGAGGACCATGCAAAGGGGATCAGCTCCACCGGGACGGGCTTGGAAACCCCCAGGGAAGGGACCACTTTGCCCTCGTCCACGATGACCAGGAACCGGCGGGCCGCCTGGGCCACGATCTTCTCCCGAAGGAGCGCCCCTCCCAGCCCCTTCACCAGGTTCAGGCGAGGGCACACCTCGTCCGCCCCATCCACGGCCAGATCCAGTCGGGTCCCCTCCCTGAGGTCCACCAGTGGGATCCCCTCCCCTGCCGCCACGTCCCGGGTCCATTCGGAAGTGGGCACACCGCTCACGTTCTGCAGGCCACCGTCCCGAATTCGTTGACCTAACGAACGAAGAAAGTGGCGCACGGTGGACCCGGTTCCCAGCCCTAGAACTTGGCCGTCCGCCACCCGGGCGGCGGCTGCCTCCCCGGCCTGTGCCTTGAGCTCCTCCGAAGTGACCTTCACACACGCTCCTCGTCGGTTGCCGAGGCCGTACCCCGAGCCTCTCATCTGCCTGGACGCCGGACGTCGGACACCGCGCAGGTCGGTCCCGAGCCAGGCCCCGAACCCGGAGAATCTATCCGCGCCGGGAAGGGGGTGCCAGGGAGTCAACTTGACTTTCACCGCAGGATCCTGCACTCTCCACAGACATATGCGAAAGTTCGGCGGCAGGTTCTATCGTTGGTGGTACTTTTACCCCTCCCTCTCCGGGGGCGGTGGAGGTGCCGGCGTGTAGGCGCAGTTGACCTGACGACGGATCGAATCCACGGCTCCCGGCGCCCCCGGGAGCCGTTTTCTATTGCACCCCTTCCACTCTGAACTGACGGAGCCGGCCACCATGATCATCGTAACCCGACCCGACGCTACCGACGACGAGATTGACGCCATCCGCGAGAGGGTCGAGGCCGCAGGAGTGCGGACCCACCTCTCCCGGGGAGAACATCACACCATCATCGGATGTGTGGGGGACGAGGAGCCGTTGGCGGAGATCCCCTTCCTCTCCCTCCCGGGGGTCGAGCGAGTTCACCAGGTGATGAAGCCGTACAAGCTGGCGTCCCGGGAGTTTGCCGCCGAGCCCACCCGAATCACCCTGGGTCAGGCCACCATCGGAGGCCCGGAGATCGCGGTGATTGCGGGGCCCTGTTCCGTCGAAGGGTGGGAGATGCTCTCGGCCACCGCCGATGTGGTACGAGAGACCGGCGCCGCCGCGCTCCGCGGGGGAGCCTTCAAGCCCCGAACCTCCCCCTACTCCTTCCGAGGGATGGGAGTCGAGGGCCTGGAGCTCCTGGCTCGGGCTCGGGAGGAGGCCGGCGTACCCGTAGTCACCGAAGTCATGGACACCCGACAGGTGGAGGTTGTGGCGGAACACGCGGATGTCCTTCAGATCGGCGCGAGGAACATGCAGAACTTCTCTCTCCTCTCGGAGGTGGGGCGTGTGCACCGGCCCGTTCTCCTCAAACGGGGCATGTCCTCCACCATCAAGGATCTGCTCCTGGCCGCCGAATACATCATGCGTCAGGGGAACGCGGACGTCATCCTCTGCGAGCGGGGCATCCGGACCTTCGAGACCGCGACCCGGAACACCTTCGATCTGGCGGCCATCCCGGTCCTGAAGCGGGAGACGCATCTTCCCGTCTTCGCGGATCCGAGCCACGCAGGAGGGATCCGGGAGCTCGTGGCTCCCCTTTCCCACGCCGCGGTGGCAGCAGGCGCCGATGGCCTAATGGTGGAAACGCACCCCAACCCGGCGTGCGCCCTCTCCGACGGGGACCAGTCCCTGACCTTTCCCGAGTTTCGGGCCCTCATGAAGAGCCTGCCCCCATTCGCGGAAGCGGTGGGACGCACCTTTCCCAAGGCCAAGCCGGCTGCAACGAAGGCGTCCGTCGCCTGAGCACCCGCCTCGCCGGGAAGGACAGCGGGACCCTACGTCCCCCGCTGTCCTTCCCAGCGTGCGATGGACTCGATCCGGGCCTGGACTCGGGGAAGCTGGGCCTGATCCCGCAGGATGAGGAGGATGGTGTCGTGGCCCGCCAGAGTGCCCAGAACCTCCGGCCACCCTTCCCAGTCGATCCCCAGGGCAACGGCCTGGGCCCCTCCCGTCATGGTCCGAACCACGAGGAAATGCCCCACTCCCTCACAGGAGAGGAAGAGGGTGGGGAGGAGCGTCTCCAGGGGAGGGGTATTCTCCCACTCATCCGGGAGCGTGTAGTAAGGCTGCCCGTCGGCTCCGGGGATCTTCACCAGCCGAAGCTCCCGGATGTCCCGGGAGAGGGTGGCCTGGGTCACATCGATGTCCCGTTGGAGGAGAAACTCCCTCATCACCTCCTGGCTCCCCACCCGGTGCCGGCGAATGATTTCCAGGATCGCCGCCTGCCGAGCCTGCTTGGGCCCTGAACCTCCTTTCACGCCACACCCTCCACCAGGTCATTCAGCACGTCGGGCTCGACTCCGATGCTGCGGCCCACCTCTATGCCGTCACGGAATAACACCACAGTGGGGACGCTCCCAACCTTTTGGTCCTCGGTCACGCGGGGCGCCTCTTCAGTATCCACCTTCGTCACCAATACTCTGCCCCTCCACTGGGCTGCCAGACCCTCGAGAATCGGGTCCAGCCACCGGCACGGGGCGCACCACGAGGCGTAGAAATCCACCAGCACAGGAACCGGCGCACGCAATACCGTAGAGGTAAAATCCGCCTCCGCCACGTCGATTGGACGATGAAGGGGAAGCGAATCGCCGCAGCCCGGGCATGAAGGTCGAGGGAGAGCGGCGGACAAGGGGACCGCACCCTTCCGGGAGCAGGAGGGACAACGGATCGTCAGGGTCTGAAGCTCCAGGGACTCCGCCACGCAGGGACTCCCGACACCGTCGAAGAAATGGCCCACCCTCGGTCCATCTCCATGGGACCGAAGGTCGTGTGAACCGAGGCAACCTAGGCTTTCAGGGGCGCAAAGTCCAGAGCCGGAACGATCGTTCGACCTGGAAGGCCGTTGAAGAAGTACAGGGACCACCGAGAAGGGGTCTTGCAGTCCTGGTCTAGGCGGAGCTCCGAAAGCGATGCCTTGCGCATCGGTGAGGGGCTCCAACGACGATCCAGGG
>SKZC01000330.1 GCA_007127575.1 Gemmatimonadota bacterium | reverse complement strand
GGGAAGCAGCTTCACGCTCCAGAGCCCGCTGTTCGTGTCCGTGAAGAAGATGTGACCCTTGTGGGGTTGCGCGCTCCAAACCATGGGGGAATTCGGCACGTAGCCGATGGGGTCTGCCGATTTGTAGACGGCGATCTCCCGACCCTGGGTGTACAGGTTCCCCATGAGCTCCCCGGAGACGTCCACCACCCGGAGCCCCCCTTCGTAGTAGGCCTGATAGAGGACGTCGTCCTCCACCCAGATGTTGTGCGTGCCGTATTCTGGCACCTCGTAGCGGGCCACCATATGCGGATCTTCCGGATCGGTGAAATCGATGACCTGGATGTAGCCCTGGGTGCTGAGGATGGTCCCCCCCTCGCCGGTCTCGGGGTCGAACGGGATCTGGTAATTCCCGGGGACCCCCTCCCATGCACGTCCTCGGCGGCTCATGATCTCGTCACCCACGAAGACGTAGGTCCTTCCCGTGGACTCCTGATGATACGGGAACGCCGCGTGAGTCCGTCCATCGGGAATGATGTACTGGGAGACGAAGACGGGATTCTCCACGCTTCCACCCCAGCCTCCGTGTCCCACGTCGTATACGATGAGGCCGCAGGCCCACTGGGCCGAAAACGCCAGGCCGTCCCGAACCCAGACGTCGTGGATCCGGCAGTCCTCGTGCTGCACCTCGCTCACGTACCGCGGATCGTAGATGTCCCGGACGTCCAGGATGAGGTATTTCTCCCCTGCGGACAGGGCAAAGACGTGGTCGTCGGTGGGAAAGGCGTTGTGGACGCCCCCGGTGAGTCCCTCCACCACCTCGGAGGCGATGACGGGGTGGGCCGGGTCCGATAGGTCCAGGAGCACGAGGCCATTCCTCCGGTCCGACGCTCCTTCCCGGGTGAGGGTGGCGTACCGTCCGTCGGGCGACACCTTCAGGTCGTTCACCGACCGCGCATCCACCTGGAGGGAATCGGTTTTGAAGATGTTGGCCGGGTCGGTGACGTCCCACACGAAGGCGTGGCCATCTGCCCGTTTCGCACCGGACAACGCGTAGTCCCTTCCATCGTGACCCTCGAAGACCCAGAAGTCCGTCGTCCGCACCCTGGATTCCCTGCCTTGTCCCACCACCTCCAATTGCTGGACCACCTCTCGCTCCGTGGCCCGGAACGAGCTTCGCGCGGTGAGGGGTCCGGCCTGGGCCACCACCGAGAAGATCCCAGGCACGTCCGCCACCACGCGCCCGCGATCCACCTGGCCCGGAGCGGGAGGAGCCACGATGGCCTCGGGAGGGTCGTAGGCCAGACTCCAGTGGACCGCCACATCCTCGATCTCCCGTCCTTCCGAATCCCGGAGGACCGCCTCGTATCGCTGGACGTCGCCGGTCCTCACCTCCTCCTCCCCGCCCACCAGCTCCAGCTCTGCCCCCGGAAACTCGGGAATCTCCAGCGTCCACTCACCCTGGACGCCCTGGGAGCTGGCCGTCACCGTCACCGTCCCGGGGGTCCGGGCCGTGAGCCGTCCGAAGGGATCCACCTGGGCCACAGAGGGGTCCTGGCTCTCCCATTCAAAGCTCAGATCGTCCCGAGGGTCCCCGCTGGGGAGGTAGCCCGTGGCCTCGAGCTGCACCGTGGTGCCGGCGTAGGGAACCACGCCGTTCTTCACATCCACTCCGATCCGCTGGATGGATGGCCAGCGAGCGTGAACGGGGATCCGAAGCTGTAGGGGATCCCGGTCCGCCTCCGGAGGGAACGGAAGGGTGGCTACGACCTCATGCTCCCCGGCCTCCAAAGCCAAGACCCGGCCGTCCTGCGTGACGCGGAGCGCGCCCTGGGGACCCAGGAGTCGTACCGGTGCTTCCAGCACGCTTCCCTCGCTCCCCTGGGCATGGACCTGGATCCAGGCCTCCTCCCCCACCTCCAGCTCCAACTCCGCCGGCTCCGAGACGATCCGAACGGCCTGGGACCAGTCCCCGTCCTCCGTTTGCTGCGCCAGAGTCGGAAGCGGGTGGGTAAGGAACGTGGCTGCGATCAGCAGCGCCGTCGAGGGAATGAGGGAACGGAAGGGGTACGAAGTCCTCATGGTCAGTGCCTCCGTAAGGCCAGGTCGATCTCTTCCCCGAAAGGCGAAGGGACGTCAGGTGCATGGGACGCTACTTCACCGTGGAATATGGGCCGGCTCACCCTGCCTCCGATAGGCCCTCGCCGCCGCCATCCCCATCCACCTCACCCCGGCCCGGTCCGAGCCAAAGCCACCCGTAGAGAGCCCCGTTGAAGAGAAGGAGCGCCAGCCCCATGGCGACCTGGTGTCCGCGGGTCAGACCGTCGGGATAGATCACTGCTGTAAGATAGTGCTCGATGAAGCCGCTATCGTATCCTTCCTGGCCCGCCTGGGCTCGAAAGTGGTTCTCCAGCGGCGTCAGCGGGCAAATCCATCCCAGGACGGAGATCCAGACCCCCCAGATCAGCGCCGGGAGATGAACGAGGGCCCAGCGAGGCCGTCGAAGGGACAAGACTCCGCCCAGGACCACGAACGCGATGAACGCGAAGTGGAGGAGCATGGTGGCTTCGGCCAGGATTCGGTAGACCATGGCCCTGAACTCCGGGCATGGGGAACGAGGGGCTTCCCTTCGGGATACCGTCCGGGTCCCCTGCACTCCTCCACCCACAGCGGCAAATGAACCCGGAACGGTTTCGAAAGCTCCGACGAGTGCTGGATCACCGTCAACCCGACCTCACGGTTCTCATGGACCGGGTTCACAAACCTCACAACCTTTCGGCCATCGTCCGAAACGCCGACGCCGTAGGAGTTCTGGAGGTCCATTCCGTTCCCCTCCCCGGCGCCACCGAGGTTCCCCACCATACGTCCGCCGGTTCGGCGAAGTGGGTAGAGGTGCGGGCCCACGAGACCCTGGAGGCCGCCGCCACCCATCTCCGCACCTCGGGATTACGAATCCTGGCAGCCCACAGGTCTCCCGACGCCCACGACTTCCGATCGGTGGACCTCACGAAACCCACCGCCTTCCTCGTGGGCGCCGAGCTGGAGGGGCTCCAGCCCGCAGCATTGGCTCACGCCGACGCCCTGATCTCCGTCCCCATGGTGGGTATGGTCCAGTCCTTGAACGTCTCCGTCGCCACGTCGCTCCTCCTCTACGAGGCGTTCCGTCAGCGGGAGGCGGCGGGACTGTACGAAAAACCCAGGCTTCCGAAGGAGCGATACCGCCGGCTCCTTTTCGAGTGGGCCCACCCCGAAGTGGCCCGACGACTGCGGGCTTCCGGACGTCCATACCCTTCCCTGAGTCCGGACGGGGAGATCCTTCGAATGGACCCGGCGCCAGACCTCAGGGATTGAGGCGGACCACCTCCCAGTCCCCCTCCGAAGTCTTCTGGTAACGAAGTCGATCGTGGAGTCGGTCCGGCCCCTCCTGCCAGAACTCCACGGATCGCGGAACGACCCGGTAGCCGCCCCAGAACGGTGGGCGCGGAACCTCCTTCCCCTGGAAACGGGCCTGGACCTCGGCCATCCGCTCCTCCAGTTCGCTCCGGTCGTCCAACGGTCGACTCTGTTGGGATGCCCAGGCCCCCAACTGGCTCCCGCGAGGGCGGGTGCGAAAGTACGCGTCGGCCTCTTCAGGATCCACCTGCTCCACGGAACCTTGAACCCGTACCTGCCGCCCCAACGCTTCCCAGTGGAACGTCAGAGCGGCCTCCGGGCTCTTTTCCAAGGCCATCGCCTTCGCCGACTCAAGGTTCGTGTAGACGGCCAGACCCCTGGAGTCCAATCCCTTGAGGAGGACGATCCGCCCCTCCGGCCGACCCTCCGGGTCCACGGTGCTCAAGCAGGCGGC
>SKZC01000027.1 GCA_007127575.1 Gemmatimonadota bacterium | reverse complement strand
CGTCCACCACCACCACCCGGCTTCGTGTGAAAGAGAGGAGCCCCTCCTCTCCCCGGATCCGACCGAACCCGCTCCGCCCGGCGCCGCCCATGGGGAGCGAGGGGATGGCATAATGGGCCAGAACGTCGTTCACCGACGCGCCCCCTCCCCCCAGGACAGCGGCTACGTCCTCGCCCCGCTCCCGGTCCTCAGTCCAGACGCTGGAAAAGAGGCGGTGTGACGTTTCCCGCACACGCCGAATCCCTTCCTCCTCATCGCGGACCCGGTGCACGGTCACCACGGGACCGAAGGCCTCCTCCCGGGCGATGCGGGCCCCTGGCGGGACCTGGGTCAGCACCGTGGGACGGAGAACGTTGGAAGCGGGGTCCACCCGTTCCCCACCCGCCCGCACCCGAGCACCCTGCTCCACGGCATCCCGGATCAGCGCCTCGGTTCGGGCAAGCTGGGCGGGAGTGGTCGACGGACCGATGTCGATCCGCCCCCCGGATCCGGCCCGGAGGGAGCGCACTTCCCGCAGGAACCGGGAAAGGAAGGAGTCGTAGACCGAGTCCACCACATAGATCCGCTCGGTGGCGAGGCAGGTCTGTCCCGAGTTGGCGAAGGCGCCCCACGTCACTCCCCGGGCCGCCCGGTCCAGATCCGCGTCCTCCAGGACCAAGGCAGCGTCCTTCCCTCCCAGTTCCAGGGTCACGGGGACCAGGGTTCCCGCCGCCACGGCCATGACCCGACCCCCCGTCTCGCTCCCCCCGGTGAAATGAAGGCGGTCCAGCCCACTCCCCACCAGGAGCTCCCCCACCCGTCCACCCCCCTGCACCACCTGCACGACTCCCGGGGGGAGTCCCGCTCCCCTGCACAGGTCCTCCACGAGCCGGCCGGTGAACGGGGTCTCCTCGGACGGCTTCAGAACCACTGTGTTACCCGCGAAGAGGGCGGTGAAGACCGGGTCGGCGGAGAGGACGAAGGGATAGTTCCATGGGGAGATGACTCCCACCACCCCAAAGGGCTCACGGTAAATCCGGGACCGCTTCCAGAAGAGAAGCCCGGAGGAGGCCCGGCGCGAAGCCAGAACCCGGGGGGCCCGGCGCTCGTAGTACCGAAGGAGCGCCAGAACCACGTTCACCTCCGCCAGGGCCTCCGCCTCGGGCTTCCCCGTCTCCTCCACCACCTGGTGGGCCACCTCGTCCATCCGCCGGCTCACTTCCCGGCGAAGGGCCGTCAGTCGTCGGGCCCGGTCCGCAGGGCTCAGGCTTCCCCATTCCCGCTGGACCCGGCGCGCCTCCACCGCCGCCGCCTCCACCTCCTCCGGGGAGGAGACGGGGACCCGACCCACCTCCCCTCCATCCGCCGGACGTCGAATCCGGAGGGACGAGGCCTCTTCCTCCGGAGGCGCCAGCCCCGATCCCGGGAGAGTGGGATCCATCACGGCCGAGGCACCCCCGGAAGGATGCCCCACGGGTCGAAGGTGTCGCGGATTCCGGTGGACAGCGCGTGGGCCACCGGATCGACACCGCTGGGAACCCCGGGCCACCGAAGCTCGTCCGGCGCGTGAAGGACCCGGACTCCGGCCCCGCCTTCTCGAGCCGTGCGGAGAAAGTGGGTCCACACGTCCGGGGACGGAAGCTTCGGATCCGGGCCTCCCCCCCCGGCGATCCCCATCCGAAGGACTTCCGAGAGACCGGAGAGATGGACCCACGGCGCCGATGATCCCCTGCGGGCCAATCCGTGAACCCAGGCCACGGCCTCCTCCCGGGCTCCACTGGGGACGGTGACCCGGACGCTGAACGAAGAGGATGCCTCCCGCGCTCCCGCTTCCCGAAAGAGGGCCCGCCCCTCCTGCTCCTCCAGCACGCTCACCGCCTCCCACCCCCCAAGGCTCTCCGCCACCTTCTCCGACATGCGGTCCACCGCGGCTGTCCACCCCATGATCCGCACGGCCAGCACACCTCCCGCCGACCCCGTGTTCCCGCCGGGGCTGGGAAGCAGGAGCTCCACCGCCGCCAGGGGGAGGAGCAGCCCCTGTACCGCCTTCAGCGCGTCGACACCCTCCTCCACTCCCTCTACGGGCACCGTGAGCGTCCGGTCCACCTCCGGAGCGGGATGAAGTCGGAGGGAGGCGTCGGTGATGAGGCCCAGGGAGCCCCGGCTCCCCACCACCAACCGGACCAGATCGAATCCAGCCACATTCTTGACCACGTCGCCCCCGAGGCGCAGGTGGGTGCCGTCCCCTTGCAGGAGGCCGAGCCCCAGCACCTGGTCACGAGGGGCTCCGAAGGAGCCGCTCCACGGCCCTCCCACCCCGGAGGCCAGCACCGAACCCACCGTCCGCCCAGGAGCCCCCGGCGGATCCAGGGCCAGCCACTGGCCGTGCTCCCGGGTGATCCCGTCCAGAGTTTCCAGGAGGGCCCCGGACTCCACCCGGAGGGTGAGGTCCGCCGGCTCGTACCGCTTCACCCCGCCCCACCGCCCAGTGCTGAGGACGATGGTGGGAGGTGAGATGGGTGCGGGAACGTTCACCACCGGTCCCCGACCTGCGGGTACCACCGTACACCTTCGCTCCCGGGCTACCCGGAGCACCGCCCGGGCCTGGTCCAGATCCGCGGGAAAAGCCACACCGTCGGGTGCCCTCCCCTGCACCCTCCACTTCCCGAGTTCCCCCGGGGACTCTACCCCCTCGGAAGGGAGAAGCCGCTCCAGGAAGGAGGCCCCACCGTCACCCATCTCCGGCCGCCTCCCGTCCACCTCGCCGGACGGAGTCGGGAAGGACCTTCCCCGGGTTCGCCAGACCCGCGGGATCGAACACGCGTCGAACCCCCTCCATAGCCGCCAGGGTCTCCGGGCTCAGGATGAGCTCCATGTACTGCCGCTTGTCCACCCCCACCCCGTGCTCCCCCGTGATGGTACCTCCCGCCTCCACGCAGACCGCCATCATCTCCTTGGAGGCCCTTTCCACTCGCTCCACCACCTCCGGGTCCCTCCGGTCGAAGAGGATGTTGGGGTGAAGGTTCCCGTCTCCGGCGTGGAAGACGTTGGCCACAGTGAGATCGTAGTGGCGTCCGATCTCCATGATGCGGGACAGGACGTCCGGGAGACGGGTCCGAGGGACGGTGGCGTCCTGCACCAGGAGGTCGGGCGCGATCCGTCCCATGGCCCCGAAGGCCTTCTTCCGGCCGCGCCAGAGGGCCTCCCGTTCCTCCGCCGAAGCCGCCTGGCGGACTTCCCGGGCCCCTTCCCGGACACAGGACCGCTCCGCCAAACCGGCTTCCAGTTCCAGGGAGGCCTCCACTCCGTCGAACTCCACGATGAGGGCCGCTTCGGCGTCGGTGGGGTAGCCTGCGGCGAAGATGCTGGACTCCACGGCCCGGATCGTCTCTCCGTCCACGATCTCCAGCGCCGCGGGAAGAAGCCCCTCGCCGATGATCCGGGTGACCGCCCGGGCCGCCGCCTCCAGCTCGTCGAAGATGGCCAGAAGCGTCCGCACACCCTCCGGAGCGGGAACCAGCTCCACCTCCAGCTCGGTGGCGATTCCGAAGCATCCCTCGGACCCCACGAAGAGGCCCACCAGGTCATAGGGGTCCTCCGCCTCGCCCACCGTCCCGCCGAAGGAGGTGACCCGGCCATCGGGGAGAACCACGGTGAGGGCCCGCACATAACGGGAAGTCACACCGTACTTGAGACAGTGGGGCCCCCCGGAGTTCTCGGCCACGTTCCCGCCCAGGGTGCACGCCGTCTGCGAGGAGGGATCCGGGGCATAGATCAGACCGTGGGGGCGAGCAGCCTCCGTCAGGTGGGCGTTCACCACGCCGGGCTCCACCCGGGCCCGTCGGGCCTCGGGGTCCAACTCCAGGATCCGGTTCATCCGAGTGG
>SKZC01000051.1 GCA_007127575.1 Gemmatimonadota bacterium | reverse complement strand
CAGGGTTCTCGGTCTCATAGTTCGGATAGAGGGCCCCGAAACCCAAAGCCAGCGCCGTGATGGCGAAGGTGGCCGCCACCATCGTTAAAGTGGACACGACGAGCATGAAGGTGGAGACCTCCAGGATCAGGTTCGTGGCCACGATGAGGGGGAGGGCCACCAGGAGGAGAGGTATCGTGCCCACCCAGTACTTGACCCAGAAGATCCGCCGGGGGTCCAGGGGGGAGGAGCGCAGGAGCCACATCATCCGACCCTCCAGAGACATGGCCGGAAAGACGAACCGAGCGGCGATGGCCGCCACCACGAATCCGGCCAAGCCCATGTTCAAGAAGGCGATGGCATTGACCAGAAAGAAGGAAAGGTCCTCCCCCGTGGATACGGGAAGCACCTGGATATTGTAGATGTACACCACCACCAACACCCCCAGGAGGATGAGCTGGGACCACTGGGTGGTGTCCCGAAAGAAGACCCGGATCTCCTTCGCCACCAGCTCCCGGGTGCGCAGATCCACCCCCTTGAGAAGGACCTCCCACCCCCGGGAACGGGTCCGATCCTCACGCCTCTCGGCCCCCTCCTGCGCCCGGGTGAAGCCGTTGGGGAAGTAGCGCACGTGTCCCCATCCGCCCAGGACCAGCCCGGCCCCTGCGGTGCTCAACAGAAGAAGCATGGGGAACGGGTCGAACGCCCCGTTCAGGTGTGTCATAAGCGCCCCCGAGGCCCACTCGCTGGGAAGCCAGGGAGAGGTGGGGGTGCGAAGTGCCGCCATGAAGTCCACCAGGCTCCGAAACTCGTCGGGCCTCACCAGCCGCTCAGGACGGAGAAACCGTACGAGCACCACCACTCCTGCGGCGGCGAAGAGGCCGATGAGGGCCAGCAGGTCCCGGGTCCTCCGGGCCGGGAACACGTTCACCAGGAGGAGGGTGAGGGCGCTCCCCACCACCGCCGGGAGGACCAGGAAGGGCACCAGGGTGGCCAGGGCCAGGAGGTAGAAGGTGGGTCCAGCGGAATAGACGGTGCCGTATGCGCTCACCAGCGGGATCATGAGGAGGACCACCATCCATGAGGAGTTGGCGGTGCTTTCCGCCAGCCTCGCCCAGTAGACGTGAAGCGCGTCCACCGGGGAGGCCACCAGGAGCTCCAGATCCCGGGACAGGAAGAAGGTGGAGAGGGCAGTGATGATGTTGGAGAGCAGGAGAATGAGGAGGAAGGTGAGGAGGGCAAGGCCCAGGAGCTTTCCCGCCAGGAGGTCCCCGATCCCTTCGGTGCCCCGGAAGTAGAGTAGCATCCGGTGGATCATGGCGAAGATCCCCACCCAGAACGCCAGCGCCACCGCCGCCAGAACCACGAACTTGAAGAGGCTCCCCTCCTCTCCCCGTGCCCGGTTCCACTTGCCCCGTAGCTTGGGCACGAGGAGGAAGAGGAAGCCCTTGCTACCCTCTGCCACCGCCCCCTCCCGGGTCCAACGCCCCCCGGAGGCTCGCCACCACGTCCGCCATCTCCTCTCCCCCGGTCACCTTGAGGAAGATTTCTTCGAGGTGCGCCCCTCCGGCATCGGCCTCGGCCCGAAGCTCATCCATGGTACCCTGGGCGATGATCCGTCCTCCGTGGATGATGGCGATCCGGTCGCAGACGGCCTCCGCCACTTCCAGGGTGTGCGTGGAGAGAAAGACGGATCCCCCTTCGGAGACGAAGGTCCGGAGAAGGTCCTTGAGAAGTCGGGCTGAGCGCGGGTCCAACCCCACCATGGGCTCGTCGATGACCACGATGGCCGGATCATGGATCAGCGCCGACGTGATCAGGAGCTTCTGCCTCATCCCGTGGGAGTAGCTTTCGATGAGCTCGTTTTTCCACTCCGACAGGTGGAAGAGACGGAGAAAGCGGTCGATCCGCTCCTCCACCCCCGGCCCCTCCCGACCCCACAGCCCTGCTACGAACCTGAGAAACTCCCCTCCGCTGAGCTTCTCGTACAGGAAGGGACGGTCTGGAATGTATCCGATCTGAGCCTTCGCCCGGGACGGATGCGAGGCGAGTTCATGGCGCCCGATACGAATCGTTCCCTCCGTGGGCTGGAGGACGCCGGAAACCATGCGGATAGTGGTGGTCTTCCCCGCGCCGTTGGGACCCAGGAACCCGAAGATTTCTCCCGAGCTCACCCGAAGGTTCACCCCTCTGACGGCGGCGAAATCACCGTAGCGTTTCACCACCCCGTCCAGCTCCAGAACCGGGGTCCCTGCACCCTCCGGCCCTCCGGAGGCGGCGGGGGTTGCCGTGGGGGCCGTCTCGGTACCCGCTCCTCCCTCCATCACTCCTCCTCCGCCACCTGAGCCGGTTCCAGAACCTCTATCCGCAGGTTTCCGATGAGGCGGGCGATCTCGTCTTGCTGAGCCAGGCCTCCCACCGAGAACCGGATGTGGGCTGCGCTCGCGGGAACTTGACCGAAGGTGGGATCCACCGCTACCCACTGCCCCAGCCAGACTTCGGGCCAGGCATGATAGAAGAAGGAGCCATCCAGATAGACCACCCCCACCGCCGTTCGAGCCGGAAGTCCCAGGGCCCTGGCCATGGCGATGTAGAGGACGGTGTGCTCGTTGCAGTCCCCACGCCGAGTCTCCAGAACCTGGAGGGCGCTGGGAATGGTGAGAGTGATCTCCTTCTCCAGACTCCCGAAGACGTGGGTGTTCAGTCGACGAGCCACATTCAAGGGGTCGCTCCGGGCCCGACTCCCACCGCCCACCGCCCTGTGGGCCTCCCGAAGGATCCGTTCGTCACCGCTCTGGATCAGGGGCTCGGATTGTAACGCCTCCCGGAGGTCCATCCTGGGATAGGGGAGGTCGAAGCCAGGGGCCAATTCGTCCCAGCTCTCCCGTCGGACCACCACCGTGTCCCCTCGAAGCTCCTGTCGTCCTCCGTCCAATTCAAATCCCTGGAGATCCACTCCACTCAAGACGAAGCGGAGCTCGTCATGGGCCTCCACGTTGCCCAGATCCACATCGCTCTCGATGGCCGTGCTCAGGATCACGTCTCCCTGTACCCCTGCCACCTCGCGGCCCCGGGACTCCTCATGCTCCTGGCGGGCCAGCTCAAAACGGGTCTTCTCCATGGAAAACCCCATGGGACTCGAGGACCGAAGGACGCGGCCGTCCTCGTCGATCCAACTCTCCACTCGCACCCCACCGAAGACCTCCACGATGCGCCAGGCCGGCACTTCCAGCTCACCCGAGGCCACCCAACGCCCCGTTTCCGGATCCACCATGGCGGTGTCCGGGACGGTGAGCACCCCTTCCTCCAGGACCTCCACCTCTACGGTCCGGTTGGATACAGTGGACGGATCGAAGACCGGGAATCGAAAGCTTCGACCCACCTCCAACTGCCCGGACATGGCCACTCGAATGGGAAGAATTGCCGCAAAGATGGGGGCCTCCTGGAGGCGGAAGCTCACCTCCTCCACCCCACCTCCTCCCGCCTCCACTTCCACCGTCAGGAGGCTGTCCCCGTCCACCGTGCCTCTGGCCTCGAAGCTGCCCGCCTCCGAGTCCAGGGAGAAGGCGAACTCCTGCATGGCCAAGGCCGAGCTGAGCTGGACGCGGGTCCGGGTCACCGCCGCCCCCGGCTGCCCCATGGCCCGCAACTCGAGCTGCATCTGATCTTCCAGGACGAAGCCGCCGCGGTCCGGAATCGTGTCCAGACGGGAGGTGGCGGTTCCCACCACCTCCTCCCCCATTCGGAGCGCATAGAAGTTGGTGCCGGGAGCCAGGGTGGTGGTGGCCTCCAGGAGACGGGTGAGCTCGGGCTGGAAGTACTCCCTGCGCACGTGCCAGCCCAACATCCCCAGCCAGGTCACCACGACGAGGGTGCCCAGAACCGCCCT
>SKZC01000172.1 GCA_007127575.1 Gemmatimonadota bacterium | reverse complement strand
TTGCGAGGTTGAACTCGATAGAATCGCGGGAGAGCGATGAAAACAATTCCTCCGGTCCCCGGTTGCGGCAAGGTGAGGGACAAATGGTCCGCCGAAGGCGGCTGGAGGGATTCAGTCTCGTCAGAGGGGTCGCATGATCTCGGATTCCGCGAAACCGGCCCTCAGCCTCCCCCACCCGGCTGCGGCACCAAGCTCATGTCCGGAGTGAACATGATGTGGGCCCTGGGCGTGCCTGCGTCCATGAGCCAGGGCAGCCCGGGAACCGGCCGGTCCGGGAGCCCGGTGGACTCTGCCGTGGCCCCGGGGACGTAGACGACCACCAGGCCCTCGGCGTCCCTGAGCTCCCCGGTGTCCGGGTCCAATCCCTCCCGAGGGGCCGCCACCTGGAAGAGGCTCGCCGGGTCGGAGGGCATGGGGACGAGGCCGGCCTCTACCTCGTCGTTCCGCTTTTCGATTCGCTCCTGCCCGGAATATCCCTCCGCAGCCAGCTCTCGACCTCGAGCCATAAAGGGTTCCAGAGAGCGGTGGTAACAGGCGGAACGGAGGGGATCCTCTCCCGGCGTGGGAGCAAGACAGATGAACGGCCCGCTCCCCTCGCGGAGCTCCACGAGCTCCGTCTCCCCCGGAGGATAGCCCAGGACCGTGGCGTCGGCGCGGAACGCCTCCGGGAGGGCCTGGACGGCCACCTTGACCTGAAGGTCCGGAGAGAGGGACTCCTGCTCGGGGGCCTGGGCGGCCACCGGGACGGTCCCGGCAGACAGTGCCAAGACGAGAACACTCCCCGTTCCCGCAGAGGACAGTGACAGCAGTGATGAAACGCGCACGTGACGACTCCCGTCCGAGGTTTCTGAACCCATATCAACGAATGGACTGCACCGTCAACTTCATCAAGGGGAGCCGGGGCACGTCCGGTCTCGTTACTTCGCCGTGTACCCTCCGTCGATGACGAGCTCACTTCCCGTGACGAACTTGGACTCGTCGGAGGCCAGGTAGACGACCCCGTACCCGATGTCGTCGGGCTCCCCTACTCGTCCGATGGGATGGAGCGCGGCGAGGTCCTTCTTCCCCTCCTCCGGGTCCTGTCCGGAGCGCTTCAGGTGGTTCTCAACCATCGACGTCCAGATGAAACCGGGGTGGACGGAGTTCACCCGGATCCCATCCTCAGCATACAAGAGGGCGTCCGTCTTGGACATGAGGGTCGCGGCCCCTTTCGATGCGTGGTATGGCGGCACATCGGGGGCGCCCACCAACCCGTAGATGGAGGAGAGGTTGATGATGCTTCCCCCACCGGCGCGCTGCATGGAAGGAACGACGTGCTTCGTGCAGAAGAACAGCCCCTTCACATTCACCCGCTGTACCTCGTCCCACTCCTCCTCGGTGATCTCATGGGTGGGCTTGTTCGCCCCTGAGATCCCGGCGTTGTTCACGAGAACGGTGATCTCCCCGAAGGCGTCCACGACCTCGCCGAAGACCCGCTCCACCTCCTCCTCCGACCCCACGTCCAGGTGCCAATAGCGGGCCTCGCCGCCGTCCGCTTCGATCTCCTCCACCACGGTTTGTCCGGCGTCGTCCTGGATGTCCACAACCGCGACGCGAGCTCCTTCACTTGCCAGGAGGAGGGAGCAGGAGCGCCCCAGGCCCACAGCCCCACCCGTCACCACAGCTACCTTGTCTTCCACCCTCTTCATGACTCTCCTCCTCTCATCAGGAACGTGTATGCATCAGGCCGGGCCCCACGGGCTCCGGTACTCCTCCAGGGCTTTGAGGTAATTGGCCCGCTCGAAGGCGGCAGGGTCTGGAGCCTTCTCCCGACTCATGGCCCCCCGCATCTCCTCCACCGACGCGTATCCCTTCCCCGCCATCCACTCCTCCAGCTCGGAAACCATATCCCCCATACGCTCCGGGCCATGGCGAAGGAGAGCCGAGGTGGCCATGACTGCGTCCGCCCCGGCCAGGAGGTACTTCGCCGCCTCCCTCCCCCCCTCTACTCCGGTGGTGGCCGCCAGACCGGCGGAGAGCCGTCCCCGGAGGAGAGCGATCCAGAGGAGGGGAAGGCGGATCTCCCCGGCGGTGCTCAGCTCCAGGTCGGGCCGGATCTCCAGGGCGTCCAGATCCAGATCGGGCTGGTAGAACCGGTTGAAGAGGACGAGTCCGTCGGCCCCAGCCTCTACGAACCTCTCCGCCATCTCGCCCATGGAGGAGAAGTACGGCCCCACCTTCACGGCCAGGGGAATGGAGACCGCTTTCCGGACCCGCTCCACGATTTCCACATACCGGGCCTCCACTTCCCTTCCGCTCACACCGGACTCAGAAGGGATGTAGAAGACGTTGAGCTCCACGGCGTCGGCTCCGGCCTCCTCCATGGAGCGCGCGTAGTCCGTCCATCCGGCCGGCGTGACTCCGTTCAGGCTGGCGATGACGGGAACGTCCACGGCCTCCCGGGCCTTACGGAGGAGTTCCAGATAGGCGTGGGGCCCCACCCCTCCTTCCACCGCCGGAAAATAGGAAAGGGCCTCCCCGAAACTCTCGGATCCCACCTGAGTCAGCCGGTGCTGGGCCGCCTCCTCCTGACGGATCCTCTCCTCGAACAGGGAGAAGAGAACCACGGCCGATGCACCCCCATCCTCCAGTCGCCGGATTCCGTCCAGATTCTTGGAGAGGGGAGAGGAGGACGCCACCAGAGGGTGCTGCAGATCCAGACCCAGGTATCGGGTGGTCAAGTCTACACTCATCCGTGGACCTCCGTGGCCAGCTCTTCGTAGAGCCTCCACCGCCGATCCACCTCCTCCTGAGCCCGTCGGAGGAGCCCTTCCGCCTCCTGAGGAGCCGTCTGGGAGAGGAGGCGATAGCGGAGCTCCTGGTCGGTGAAATCGGAAAGGGGACGGTCCGGGCGAGTCGAGTCCAGGACGAAGGGGCTCTCCCCTGTCCCCCGTTGGGCAGGGTTGTAACGCATGAGGGGCCAATAGCCCGTTTCCACGGCCCGGGTCTGTTGATCCAGACCGAACCGAAGGTCGATTCCATGGGCGATGCACGGGCTGTAGGCCAGGATCAGGGACGGTCCCGGATAGGCTTCCGCCTCCCGGAAGGCCCGGAGGGTCTGCTGGGCGTTGGCCCCGAAGGCTACCCGCGCCACGTACACGTTCCCGTAGGAGACGGCTTGGAGAAGGAGGTCCTTCTTGCCCACCCGCTTCCCCCCGTAGGCGAACTTGGCCACTGCGGCCAGAGGCGTGGCCTTGGAGGCTTGGCCTCCCGTATTGGAGTAGACCTCGGTATCCAGGACCAGAACGTTCACGTCCCGACCCAGGGAGAGGACGTGATCCAGTCCCCCGGCGCCGATGTCGTAGGCCCACCCGTCTCCCCCGACGATCCAGACGCTTCTTCGGACCAGGTGACCCAATACCGACGCGAGGCGACGGGCCTCGGGCACCTCCAGCCCCTCCATCACCCTGGCCAGTCGCCCCACCCGGTCCCGCTGCGCCCGGATCTCCGTCTCGCTCCGCTGCGGCGCTTCCAAAATCTCCCGGGCCAGCTCCGGCTCGGGGAGGGCGTGGCTGATCGTCCCCAGGAGCCGCCGGGCCTCGTGAAGAAGTCGATCGGCGGCGATCCGCATCCCGGCACCGAACTCGGCGTTGTCCTCGAAAAGGGAGTTGGACCAGGCCGGTCCCCTTCCCTCCTGGTTGGCGGACCAGGGTGTGGTGGGGAGGTTCCCACCGTAGATGGAAGAGCAGCCCGTCGCATTGGCCACCAGGGACCGATCCCCGAATAGCTGAGAGAGGAGCTTAAGGTACGGCGTCTCACCGCACCCGGCGCAGGCGCCGGAGAACTCGAACAGCGGCTGGCGCAGCTGCGTGGCTTTGATCGGCGTCTC
>SKZC01000465.1 GCA_007127575.1 Gemmatimonadota bacterium | reverse complement strand
TCCAACGTCCGGCCGCCGATGGTTCAAAATAGATGGGTCGGGGGGCGGCGTCGGCGGCATGTCACACGTCCGGGGAGGACTCGATCCTGGTGGAGCCGGTCTCGCTCCGAGGCGAGTCCAGCGGTAGCTTTCCCCGGACCCTCTCCACCACCACCCGCTGCCTCGATCCGCAGCCAAACCATGACCATCCGCCAAACCCCACAGACCCCCATCGATGAGCCAGTGGCTCGGCTTACTCGGGACGGGGTGGAGTACACCCTTCTCGGTACCGCGCATGTCTCTCGGAAGAGCGCGGAAACCGTTCGGCGCATGATCGAGGAAGGGGGATACGACGCGGTGGCGGTGGAGCTCTGCAGCTCACGCTACCGTTCCATCACGGAAGAGTCCGCGTGGGAAGAGCTGGACCTCTTCCGTGTCCTTCGGGAAGGGAAGGCCGGAATGGTGATGGCCGGGCTCGCCCTCGCGGCCTACCAGAGACGGATGGCCGAGCAGCTCGGGGTGGAGCCGGGAGCGGAGATGAAGGCCGCCGTAGAGGGGGCCAAGGCGCGGGGGGTACCGCTCCAACTCATCGACCGGGAGTTGGGCGTCACCTTGAAGCGCACCGCACGCCGCCTTCCCTGGTGGCAGCGCTACGGCTTCGGAGTGGGCTTGTTCTTTTCGCTTTTTTCCCGGGAAGAGATCAGCGAGGAGGAGATCGAGCGACTCAAGGAGGGGGACATCCTGGAGGCGACGTTTCGCGAGCTCGCCGAAGGCTCCCCCGCCCTCTACGAGTCCCTCGTTTCGGAGCGCGACCGCTATATGGCCGCGAGGCTCCGCAAGGAGAACGGCGGCCACTCGGGGCGGAAGGTACTGGCCGTTGTGGGGGCAGGCCATCTGGAAGGGCTCGGTAGCCACCTCCGCAAGGGAACGACCGACCTGGACGGGGAGCTCACCGCCCTCGACGAAATGCCTCCCCCGTCCCGTATCCTGAAAGCGCTCCCATGGCTCATCCTGGTCCTGGTCCTGACCGGCTTCGCTCTGGGCTTCGCCCGTAGTCCCGAGCTGGGCTGGAGGCTCGTCGCCACGTGGGTCATCGCCAACGGAACGCTCTCCGCCCTCGGCGCGCTCCTGGCCCGGGGACACCCGATGACGGTAATGAGCGCCTTTCTGGCCGCGCCCCTCACCTCACTGAATCCCACCATCGGAGCGGGGATGGTCACGGCGTCGGTGGAGTGCTGGCTCCGAACTCCTACGGTGAAAGACTTCAAGTCGCTCCGGGACGACGTGACCGAGCTGTCCGGCTGGCGGACGAATGCTGCGGCGCGGGTCTTCCTCGTCTTCCTCCTCTCCAGCCTGGGTTCCGTGCTCGGGACCTGGATCGCCGGGGCGAGGATGTTTGTGGAGCTCTTCTGAGCTCTCATGGACCCGGAGGGGAGCGCCCAGGGGTCCTCTCGCGGCCTGTCGGCGGTCAATAGCTCCAGTGGTACACGACGCTCAGACTGCGTCCGGGCATGGGGAAGCGTCGTTCCTCCACGCGGGAGAGGTGGTCGCGGTAGACCGTGTCCAGGACGTTGTCCACCCGGAGCGCGACGATATGCTCCCCGTCCGATCCGGTCCGAAGCCCCGCCTGTAGATCTACCAGGACGTACCCCTCCGTAGGCTCCTGATGGGGAGGTACTCGGTCCTGCTCGGCTGCGGCCCGAGCCCGGGCCCCCGCCCACCAGCCCCCCGGGTCGTATGCGGCCCGCAGGCTGGCACGGGCCGGCGGGATGAAGGAGAGGGGAGTCCGGGCCTCGTCTCGCTGGACGGCTCGGACGTAGTCACCGGTGAGGCGCACCTGCAATCGGTCCGAGAGGAGGGCGTCCAGGACGGCCTCGCCTCCGGCAAAGGAGGCCGATTCGGCGCTCCACGCCACCACCGCAAGCCCGCTTGCTTCGTGGACCTCCCCCGTCCGGCGGGGAAAGACGTAGTGGTCGATCCGGTTGTGAAAGAGTGCCAATTCGCCCCGCATTCGCTCCGTGCTGTAGCGCCCGAAGAGGTCGAAGCCATGACCCACTTCGTTTTCGAGTTCGGCCTCGCCGATCTCGTACCGTCCTGCGCCCAGGTGAGGGCCCTGGGCATAGAGCTGGTCGAGTCGGGGCGTCCGGTGTGCCCGGGCCAGTTGCGCCCCGACCTCCAGGGCCTCCATGGGCTCGGCGCGCACCCCGAGGGCTCCCGAGAACGTTGTGGCGGCACGGCGACCCGTGAACCCGGGAAAGGCCTGGTTTTCGGATCCCAGGGTTCGCCCGTGTTCGAGACGGAGGCCCATCTGCAAGGCCAGGGCCTCCGTGAGGGGAGCTTCCTGGAACGTGAAGGCCGCCAGGGATAGATCCCTTCCATCGGGATGGAACTCCTCCTCTCCCGACGCCGTCAGGTGGGATGCCAGAACGCTTACGCCTATCGCCCCCTCCCGGTACGGCCCCATCGCTCCGTGCATCGCCGTCACGGTGGCGTCGAGGGTCATTCGCTCGAACTGGTGCTCGATTTCCTCGGAAAATCCCCCGTCGGCTTCCCGTTCCCTCTCCACTTCCTGTTGGAAGAATCGCGCCACCGCCACTCGGGCCTCCACGTGGTCGAAGAAGCGGGCGGGTCGGTCCCACTCCCCGCGGCCGGTGAGGCGCTGCCGCTCACTCCGAATCTCCACGTCCTCATCCGGGTCGTCGAGCTCCTCGGGTACCCCGTATACATGGTCGTGCAGGTCGAGAGCCAGACCTCCCTGCGCCCGCTGCCCGACCCAGCCCAGGCCTGCTCCCCCGGTGGCCAGGCGGGTGTGGGTGCATTCCAGGACCCCGCTGGGAGAGCCGGGAGCACGGAAGTCCCCTCCTCTTCGCAGGGAACCCCGGGCCGTAGCTCCCCATCGATCCGACCCGTAGACAGCGGAGCCGGCGCCCGCCACCAGCCGATTGACGGTGGTCCCCTGCGCCGAGAGGCGGCCCGAGACCCCACGGGACCATTCGGTGGGGATATCTCGTCGGAGGACGTTCACGACCCCTCCCAGTGCGCTGGAGCCATAGAGGAGCGATGCGGGTCCGCGTACCACCTCCACCCTCTCGGCCAGGAGCGGCTCCATGGCAATGGCGTGGTCGTGAGCGGTCTCGGACATGTCCCCGGTACGCTGCCCCCCCTCCAGCACCGCGACCCGGTCCCCGTCCAGGCCCCGGATCACGGGCCGTCCCGTGGCCGGACCGAACGACCGCTGGGCCAGTCCCGGCTCTCCGTCCAGGATCTCCCCGAAGGACTCCCCGGCCCGGATAGCCAGATCGGATGGGCCGAAGGCCTGTCCGGGCTGATATGGAGCGCGACCTCGGAGAGGGTTTGCCGTGCCCACCACCTCGGGGAGAGCCAAAGGGTCGGGGATCAGGGGAATGCGAACCGGCGGCATGTCGGAAGCCACTTCGACCTCCTGCTGCACCCTACGGAAGCCCGTCGCTTCCACGAGGAGGTCGTAGCTGCCGGGGGACAGGTCCTGGAACCGGAAACTCCCGTCCGGTCCCGTGACGATGCTGCGGGGAGGGTCGAGGAGCTGGACCCGGGCCCCCCGGACCGGGTCGCCCTCGTCGTCCTGGACCACCACCCCCTCCAGAACTCCGGCTTGTCCTTCGAGGACTAAAGGATGGAGGAGGAACGGAAGCACGATGAGAATGGACCGGAGTCGCCACACGTGCGCACGGACTCGGGGGAAAGGAGGCACAGTGGTGTCGGCCATGGGAGGCACTCCCGAATTTAGGTCGGACTAAATCTGTTGTTAGGCTAACCTAAAGGGTTGAATCCCCGAGTCAACCCGGGAATCAGGGGGAGCGAGACGCTTGACACCCGTTGGGAATGGGGGGTACCATGTTCGATATTGAGAACCATTCT
>SKZC01000305.1 GCA_007127575.1 Gemmatimonadota bacterium | reverse complement strand
TCGCCCGGGGGGGCGTCCACCCGTAGGGTGTCCGCCGGCACGTCCGCCTCCGACGGATCCGTCTCCCCGGGCGAATCGTCGGATCCTCCCACGAGTCCCCGGAAGAATCCGACCACCCGGCCCATCACACCTGGGGACTCGGGGCAGGATGCACCCGGGAGGTGCTCCCCCAGGAAGAGTTCTTGGTATTCCTCCTCCGCCGGGCCACACTCCGGAGAGATGGCTCGTCCGGTGGCGGCGTCCACCCGGTGCTCCACCAGGCCCGCAGGTCGAGGTGCTCCGGGTGGGGCCGGCCGGTCCGAGTACACCCGAGACATGATCCGACCCCATACCGGAGCAGCCAGCCTCCCTCCCGTAGCCCCGGGGAAGATGGCCCGAGGCCGGTCATACCCCAGCCAAATGGCCCCAACGGCATCCGGAGTGTAGCCGACGAACCAGGCATCCTGTCCTCCCTGGGTGGTCCCGGTCTTGCCGGCTACGGGTCCGGAGTATCCCACCTCACGCACGGCTCGGCCGGTCCCCTCGTTCACGGCGTCCCGAAGGATGTCTGTAATGAGGTAGGCCACCCGAGGGTCCATAACCTGCCGGCCGTCATCCGGCGCCTCGTAGAGCGTCCGCCCCTCCGGGTCCTCTACGCGGAGCACGGTTCTAGGAGCGGTCCTCCAGCCTCCTGCCGCCAGGGTGGCATAGGCAGCGGCCAGCTCCAGAGGTGAGGCGGAGGAGGTCCCCAGGGCGCTGGCGGGGTCTGGGTCGATGGGCCCGGGAATCCCCGCCCCCTCCGCCGTGACTCCCACCTGCTCCAGCCCCACGGCCAGGGCCAGCCGAACGGTGGGAACGTTCAACGACTCCACGAGCGCTTGTCTCATGGTGACCGGCCCCCGGAAGTCCCCGTCGTAATTTCGCGGGGCCCAGGGGCCACTCCCGGCCTGAAGGAGGGTCATGGGCCGGTCGGCCAGGGGCTGGCTGGGGACGTACCCGGCCTCGAGGGCCGCCGCGAAGACGAAGGGTTTGTAGGCGCTGCCCATAGGACGGCGGGCCAGAGTAGCCCGGTTGAAGGGAGACGTCCGGAATTCCCTCCCTCCCACCAGGGCCAGGACCTGTCCCGTTTCCGGCTCTATCACGGCCACGGCTCCTTGCAGGGGTTCCGGGCCCGCTGCTCCGTCCTCCGAGCCCGCCGGAAGAGGGGTGAGTCCTCCGAGCACGCCTGCGTCCAACGCCTCCAACTGTCGCACCAGTTCGGCCTCCGAAGCTCGCTGCACCGCCGGGTCCAGGGTGGTGTGGACCCGGATCGGGTCTCGGTACAGGGCTTCCCCCAGCTCCCCCTCCAGGAAGGCACGGACGGCCTCAACGAAGTAGGGCGCATCCCCGGTGGCCGCCTGGGCGGGTGGCTCCGCCACCGGGGTGAGCTCCCGACTCCGAGCCTCGTGAAGCGTGGTGCCGCCGATGCGACCCTGGCGCTCCATGAGGCTCAGGACCAGATCTCTGCGGCCGCGGGCTCGCTCCGGGTGCCGTCGCGGATCGTAGTGCGCGGGAGCCCGGGTGGCCCCAGCCAGGAACGCCACTTCATCTACCGTGAGTGCCGCGGCAGGCCGATCGAAGTAGTACCGGGCGGCCGCCTCTACACCGTACGTGCCACCGCCCAGGTACACATGGTTCAGATACAGCTCCAGAATCTCCTCCTTCGAGAAGCGAGACTCCAGCCGCTGAGCGTTTCGGATCTCCAGTAGCTTCCGACGGAAGGTGCGCTCCTGGCCCGGCAGGCGCTCGGGGAAGAGGGTCCGTGCCAATTGCATGGTCAGGGTGCTGGCCCCCTCCTGGATTCGCCCTGCCGACACGTTGCGGACGGCGGCGGTGAGAACCCGCGGCCAATCTACCCCGCGGTGGCTGTAGAACCGGCGGTCTTCCACCGCCAGGAAGGCATCCGGCAAGTGCCGAGGGAAGGCATCCAGAGGCACCACCAGGGTTTCCCGGGGGTGGAGTCGGGCGAACTCGTTCCCGTCCCGGTCCAGGAGCGCCGGCGCCCCCTCCGCCCGGAACGCACCTAACGGACTCAGATCGGGACACCCCTGGAACCCGCAGCTCCACCAGGCGGTCACCCCCGTCGTGGCGAGGATCACGAGGGTCCAGAACGCCAAGCGGAGGCCACGACGGGTGCGTCGCTGTCTCCTTCCGCTCACGAAGCCCCTCTCCGGCGTTGGGGTACATTCAGTGTGACCGCTTCCGCCATCCGCACCTCTCGCAAGACCCGAACCCGGGCTCGTTCGTTCCCCAAGGGGTCGGGGCTGGCCTTGTCGGAAGATGCTCCCGTACCCCCGAGTCGCTCCATCCCTGGCGCGCCGTTACCTCCGGCGATGGCTTCCGGGTTCGACGTGCTCGATGTGACAGGTATATTGTGCCCTCGGTAGTATGAGGCGTGACCATGGAATCTCTCACCCCACCCGGGACGTGCTCCCACCAGGAGGTGTGATGGAGGATCAGCGGCGGCGCAAGCGGCGGGACATGCGGTTTCTGCAGCGGGAAGCCACCTGGCTCCAGAAGGCTCTCTTCGCTCTCGGAAAGGCGGAGGAGGCGCGGGAAAAGCTGGCGGATGGCCGGGACGAAGCCTCGCCAGAGTACGTTCTCGAGGTGGAGGGGCAGCGACTTCCCATGGAAGAGCTGGAAGATGCCCTTGAGCAGCGGGTCAAGGAGCTGTTGGAGGCTCTCCGCGAGCTGAGGCGCCAGGTCCCTTGAAGTCGGCCCGGACATCCACTCCGGGTCGAGCCGGCTCCAGGAGAAGCACCCCGGCAGTGAGGACGAAGCTTCCTGTGGGAGGGCCTGGCTGAGCCTTCAGGGCGAAGGGAGGTCTCGGCGCTCCCGCTTCGGTGGCCGATTCGACAGGGAGATCTTGGCGCTTGCGGTTCCCGCCCTGGGGACCCTGGCCGTCGAGCCCCTGGTGTCCATCGTGGACACCATCTTCGTGGGACGGCTCGGGGTGGTGCCTCTAGCGGCGCTGGGGGTGAACGCCTCGATCTTTTCCATGGCCTTTGTGGTGTTCAACTTTCTCGCCTACGGCACCACTCCGCGGGTCGCCCGGGCGGTGGGGAGGGGGGACCGCCGCGAGGCCGGCCGCCTCTCCATGGAGGCCTTGGCCCTGGCGGGCATCCTGGGGGCAGTGGCCTTCATTCTCCTTCAGGTCTTCGCCGTACCGGTGGTGGCGGCCATGGGCGCCACCGGTGAGCTCCGGGACCCGGCGGTAGCGTACCTCCGGATTCGGGCGTTGGCGGGTCCTGCGGTCCTTCTCATCGTGGCAGGCCACGGGATATTCCGTGGATACCAGGACACCCGGACTCCATTTCTGGTGAGTCTCGGGCTCAACGGGGTGAATCTGGTCCTGGACCCGCTCTTCATCTTCGGCTTGGGTTGGGGCCTGAACGGTGCGGCCTGGGCCACCGTCATGGCCCAGTGGTGCGGCGCCCTCTGGTTCCTGGACCTCCTCCTTCGGCGAAGGAGGGAGGCCCTGGGGATCCCCTTGACCCTCCCTCTCCCCAAAGACCTTCTGCCCTTCCTGCGGATCGGGGGAGAGCTGGCGACCCGGACGCTCTTCCTGGTGGGAACGTTGACTCTGGCCACTGCGGTGGCGACCCGCGTGGGCACGGTCTCCGTAGCCGCCCACCAGGTAGGCACGCAGCTTTGGATCTTCCTCGCACTCCTGGTGGATTCCCTGGCCGTGGCCGCTCAGGCCCTGGTGGCGAAGCACCGAGGGAGGGGCGGCCGGAAGCGGGCCCGAGCCGTGGCTAATCGGCTCCTCTCGTGGGGCTTGGCCGTCGGGGTGGGCCTCGGCATCACCGTCTCTCTCGCGGCCCCCTATCTTCCCGCCATCTTCACGGACGATCCCGAGAC
>SKZC01000384.1 GCA_007127575.1 Gemmatimonadota bacterium | reverse complement strand
TCTCTCCCCCACGGCATTCCGGAACCCCGAAGCGCCGACGGCCAACCGAGGCGTCTCCGGCCGGTCGAGGGCGCTCTCTACCGGGCCGTAAGAACCCAGTGGGGTGAGCACCAGGCGAGCCACCGACATGAACCGGTTGTTCTGGTTTACCGGCTGGTTGATCCCGTTTCCGTCGTAGACCCCCACCCCGTACTCCAACAGGTCCCCATCGAGGCGGCCCGTAAGGGCCACTCCCTGTTGGCGACCGGCGGAGAAGCGGTCATCCACGATGGTTCGGTCCACGAACTGGAGGTCCCGGGAGGAGGCGAGCTGTTGGCGGCCGAAGTGGGCCTTCCCTTGCCCGAGCCAGAGGGTGAGGGCCGGAGCACGCCGGTACCGCACGAACGCGTCGATGAGACGAGCCTCCGCCCCCCCCACCTCCAACTGCAGCAGGTAGTCGAAAGCCTGGTACGCCTCCCCTGAGGCAGCCAGCCGGCCACGGCGGATCCGGGTGGATCCGGTGCGTTCCCCCTCTCCCGGGTCTGTCTGGGTATGTCGGACCTGGATCCGGGCACTCACCGTCAAGGTGAAGGGATCTTCATCCTGGCGTCCTTCACCAACCTGAAGCTCGGTTCCGCCCCAGGCCGCTTCGTGGGTCCCCAGCGGTCCCATGCTAGTCGACTGGGCGAGAAGGGGCGTCCCCCACCCGAGGGCCATCCACACGCCTACCGCCCCGCTCCACCACCGCCAAAGCCGCATCGCCATCTCCGGTCCGGTGAGTCCCCATGACATGGAGGTGCCAGCGACCCCTGCACCTCGTCGCTGGAGAATCTACGGCCCGATACCGGTTCGTTACATCCCCCCGATCTGGCACGAGTTACCCGACCGTTACCCATCCGTCCACAAGCCGAAACCTCCGCCACCTAACGTCGGAGTGAAGTGATGAGCAGCGATGCCGACATCCATGCCCGCCTCGAAGCGGGCACAGCGGAGACACAGGAGGTACCACTGATGCAAGGTCAACGTGTGAAGTCCCGAACTCCCTTCCTGGGGACCCTGGCGGTCGTAGCCATCCTGGCCGGCCCCATGCTGGGATCTGAGGTGAGAGCACAGCCGAGTTCGGCCGACGGGGGGGAGATCCAGGGCCAGATCCTGGCCCAGGAAAACAACCGCCCCCTGGCGGGTGCCCAGGTGCGGATCCCGGACCTCGGGCTCCGAGCCCTCACCAATTCCAGGGGTGGCTACCGACTCCGGAACGTCCCCCCCGGTACGCACCAGATCACCGTGCAGTACCTCGGGTACCAGGACGAGTCCCAGGAGGTCTCCATCCAGGCCGGCGAAGTGGCCAGCGTCGACTTCGTCCTGACCATTCGCCCCATGGACGTCGATGGCATCACCGTATCGGGTACCCGATGGGGGAGCCAGGCCGACGCGCTGAACCGACAGAGAACGGCCCCCTCCATCCAGAACGTGATCTCGGAAGAGCAGATCGAGCGCTTTCCCGACCCCCAGGCCGCAGAGGCGATCCGTCGCCTCCCGGGAGTGGCCAGCTTCGACCACCGGGGCGAGCCCCAAAGCATCTTCATCCGGGGAATGTCACCGGGGATGAGCAACGTCACCATGGACGGAGAGCGCCTTCCCACCACTGGCCTGTCCGACCGTGAAACCTCTCTCATGGGGCTTCCCTCCGAGATCCTCTCCTCCCTCGAGCTCTCCAAGGCCATCACGCCGGACATGGACGCCGACGCGGTGGGCGGGACCGTGAACCTCGTGACCCGTGCACCCCTCGGTGACCAGCGAATCTTCAACGTCTCCGGTGCCGGTGGGTGGCATCAGCACGGTGCGGGACCCAACGCCCAGGCCAGCACAGTCTTCGGGGAACGCTTCGGAAATGTGGGGATCCTCCTCCGGGGCAGCTTCCGACGTAACGACATGATGATGGACGATATCCGCCACTTCTGGGGCACCGAGGATTTCGGGAACGGGGAGGTGGACGTCCTGGATCAGCTTCGCCTCGGCTCGTACCGGACGGAACGAGATCGATATGCCATAAGCGGTCGTTTGGACTACGACGTGAACCCTCAAACCACATTGTTCGTCCGGGGCCTCTTCAACTACTTCGACAAGCAGGGGACCCGACATCAGTTCCGGGCCCGGCCGGAGAGCGGTGACCACCTCGCGTTCGGCGTCGTTGAGGGAGGCCGCCTGGAGACCATCGGACGGGAAAACCGGATCACGCAGACGCTTTCCACCCTCGGGGCCGGGGTTGAGACGGTGATGGGCCCCTTCAACGTGGACGTGAACGCCTCCGTAGGTCTCGGCAAGCACGACCAGCCCTACCAACGGTACCTGAACCACCGCCTGGGCGGGGTGGACATGACCTACGACATCTCCAACACCCGACGGGCGGAGTGGGAGGTGGTCGGGGACAACCCCGGGAGCTACTTCAACCCGGAGAACATCCCTTTTCTCCGGCATGAGAACCGGACCGATCACGTTCGCGACCGGGACTTCAACACCCGTGTGAATTTCGAGCTGCCCTATGACCTGGCCGAAGCCCAGGGCTCCTTTCGCTTCGGAGGACGCTTCTTCCAGAAGGAAAAGGATCGGGACTACTGGGTCCGACGGTTCTTTCCAGTGGGAGACGATCGAGGCAGGTGGAGCCTGGCCGAGCTGGCCTCCTCCTCGCAGCACCGCCCCATCGTGGGTCAGTACGAGATCGGCCACTGGGTGGACTGGGACAGGGGGCGCCGCTTCCTCGACCAGAACTTCTCTCGTCTCGAAGAGGACGTGGGTTACACCATGGAGGTCTCGGCCTCCCAGAACTACGAGGCCTCGGAATCGGTGGTTGCAGGATACGCCATGACCACCCTGGAGTGGGATGACTGGACCTTCATCACCGGGCTCCGTGCAGAACGGACCGGCACCAGCTACGTGGGGAACCAGACCGTCTTCGACGAGGAAGGCCGGTTCGTGGAGATGAACCCCATCGACGAGGGGTCCAGCTACCTCAACATCTTTCCGTCAGCACACCTTCGGTACCGGCTGTCGGATCAGACCAACTTCCGACTCGCGTGGACCCACGCCCTCGCTCGGCCCAACTTCACGGATCTGGCCCCCACCCAATTCATCGACCACGACGCCCAGCGCATCACCCGCGGGAACCCGGACCTGCAGCCCTCCCTGGTGCGGAACGTGGACCTGTTGGTGGAGCATTACTTCGAGCCGCTGGGACTCCTGGCCGGAGGAATCTTCTACAAGCGGTTGAGCGACTTCTTCTTCGGCTCCATCGACCGGGTGGAAGGCGGGGCCATGGACGGCTACGAGGTCCGGCAGCCACAGAACGGAGCCGCAGCCGACCTCTGGGGCGCGGAGATCGCATGGCAGCAGCGACTCACCTTCCTCCCTGGACTCCTGAGCGGACTGGGACTCTACGCCAACTACACGTACACCACCTCCAACGCCGAGCTGCGGGAGGTCACCCGGGAGGTCCCCCTCCCCCGGCAGATCCCACACGTGCTCAACGCTGCGCTCTCGTGGGAGCGTGGCCCCTTCATGACCATGCTCACTGCGAACCACCGGAGCGAGTACCTCTGGGCGGTGAGCCAGGAGGCGGTGAGCGATCACCGGAGCCACCTCTTTCCCAGCATGGATCGATACCTGGAGGCTCAGACCCAGTTCGACCTTTCGGCTCAACTGGAAGGCCCGTCAAGCACCACGATCTTCCTGGAGTTGAAGAACATCACCGATGAGCCGCAGACCTGGTACGACGGAAGCCCGGAGTTTCACTTCCGATCCTCCTACAACCACGCCTGGGGAGTGCTGGGAGTCCGCATGAACTTCTGATCCGACTCCGGGTGGCTGAGGGTTCCAACGGGAAGGAGGGGCTGTGGGTGGGGATCGC
>SKZC01000352.1 GCA_007127575.1 Gemmatimonadota bacterium | reverse complement strand
CGGCCTGGACCCTCCGACGGTAGTTCTCGAATTCTGCGACGAGGCGAAGGTGGCGGTCGTTCAGACCCTCGAGCTCGTCCGCCAACTCGTGGACTCGGCTCTCCAGACCCCGACCCTCAACTTCTTCCCCGCCATCCGGCCCCCCCTGAAACGTGCCCTCTGCCTCACGGGTGCCTTCCGCAACGTCGCCTTCCACGTCGTTCCGTTGGTCTTCGCTCATGCGTTCCACATCCCGTCCGTTTGCGCCTGCCTTCGCCAGGTGAGGACGGTCCCTCCTCACCCTCGACCCGAGGACTACCCCCGTACCGGGGGAGCGGGTTTCGAATCCTCAGTAGGGGTCGGCCTGCAATCTCCGAAGAAGGAGCTCAAGGGCCACGTCCACACTGGCTCGCCGCACGCTGTCCCGGTCCCCTGGGAAGTGGTGCCGCTCACTCCAGCTCCGCCCGTTGTGGGAGACGGCCACCCACACCGTTCCCACCGGCTTTTCCTCCGAGCCTCCGCCAGGACCCGCGATCCCGGTGACTCCCACGCCCCAGTGAGCTCCCAGTCGAGCGGCCGCACCCGCGGCGATGGCCTCCGCCGCGGGCCCCGATACGGCACCGTGTCGCCGGAGAAGGCCCCGCTCCACAGCCAGGAACTCCACCTTCACCTCATCAGCATATGCCACCACACCCCCCAGCACGTACGCTGAAGCGCCAGGGACCGCCGTGAGCCGAGCGGTGACGAGCCCTCCGGTGCAGCTCTCTCCCACTGCCACCGATTCCTGCCGGTCGCTCAGCAGCCGACCGACGGCCCGGGCCACCGAGTCACCCAGAGGCTCAGTCACACGGTGGGCTCCTTTCCCAGCCAAAGGAACCGGTACTTCCAGAGGTACACCCCCATGGAGTACACCGTGAGGAGCAGGGCGATGGCCAGGGAGACCGCCACGAAACCTCGGTGAAAGGGGTCCCAGAGTGCCCACACGGCTCCGTCCCATCCTCGGGCCTCGGCGCGTCGGATCACCACGTACCAGAGAATCAAACTTCCGCTGAAGAGGTTCTGAACGAACGCCTTGGCCTTTCCGGAAGCCCCCGCCGAGATCACTTCTCCCTTCCGGGCGGCCCAGCTCCTGAACAGGGTGACTGCAGCCTCCCGGCCCAGGAGAACCAAGAGGACCCAAAGCGGCAGTTCCCCCCAACCCGGAACCTCCCAGGCACCGTCCGGCCGCCGGGACACCAGGTAGAAGGGAATCAGGGTCGCCAACAGGAGCAGCTTATCCGCCAGCGGGTCGAGGAGCTTCCCCATCTCCGTGACCCAGCCGTACTTCCTGGCCAGGAATCCGTCCCATAGGTCGCTCAGGCTGGCCAGGAGGAAGAGGACGAAGGCCGTGAAGAGAAGGTCGATGCGGGGGGATAGGACGAGAAAGAAGAGGACAGGACAGGCGAGGATCCGACCTAGGGTGATGAGGTTGGGTGGGGAGAGCCGACCGGAGGCCATCGCGCCCTCAGCTCAAGGCCTTGACCACCAACTTGCTCACCGCCTTCAAAGTGTCGAATACCCCGTCACCACGGGTGGCGATCGTCTCGAAATCGGGAACTCCCTGAGGATTGAGTTGAGCGCGAAGCTCATGGGTGGGGAGAATGTCGGGAAGGTCGCGCTTGTTGTACTGGATGGCGAAGGGGATCTGATTCAGATCGTAGCCATACGTTTCCAGGTTCTCGTACAGATTGTGCATGGACTCAATGTTGGCCTCGGCTCTCGACGTCTGGGAATCGGCCACGAAGATGATCCCGTCTACGCCCTTCAAAATGAGCTTCCGGCTCGCATTGTAGTAGACCTGCCCGGGGACGGTGTAGAGATGAAAGCGTGTCTTGAAGCCGCGGATGGAGCCCAGGTCGATGGGGAGGAAGTCGAAAAAGAGGGTCCGGTCCGTCTCGGTGGCCAGGGAGATCATCTTTCCCCGGGTATCCGGGTTCACTCTGGAGTAGACATACTCGAGGCTCGTGGTCTTCCCTCCCAACCCGGGACCGTAGTATACGATCTTGCAGTTGATCTCCCGGCTCGCGTAATTGATCATCGACATGGGACGTTCCCCCTACCCGTCTTCGCGGAAAATCCGGTCGATCTCCTCCTGAGCGGCTTCCACCCACCCCTCGGAGATTCCTCTCCCGTCACGTCCCTCGTCAGTCAACCACACATCCACAACCCCCTCCAGTTCCGCCCCCAACTCGGCCCCCTCCTGGACTCGCCCCTCCGATCCGTCTTGCCCGATGAACAGGGTGGCGAGCACCGCCTCTGCACCCACTCTGGCCAGCAGCACAGCCCCCCGCCCCCCCTGATGAAGGAGGGTCCTATACTCTCCTCCCCACAGGGTGGAAGCAAGCTGTTCACCGGCTGAAAAGTGAGCGGATGCTACGGAGGAGAAGGTGAGCGGGTCAATATCGTCAGGCCGACCCGCCACCGCGAGGACAGCTCCGGACCGGTCCACCAGGAGCACGAACCGAGCCCCGCTTCGCTTGGCATACTCCTGGAGCCCCCCCCTTACCACTTGGTGGGGTTCCCGTCGTGAGGCGCTATCTCCAACGCCGGACCCCAACGAGGTCACGAAGTCGCTTCCAGGGGTACCGCGTCTTCGCCCAGGGCATCTCGTTCCATCCGGGCCACGATGGCCTTGGCCCGACTTCGAAGGAGCTTCTTGGGCTCCCAACGGATGAAGTCGCGCAAGAGATTGATATGATCCACAGTGGGTTCTTGCCGCGCCATGTGCTCCAACGCAGCCATTCGTCGGATGGCGAGAGGGTTGAAGAGGTTGCGACGCTGCCGCTGAATCTGGTCCCGTACCAACAGCACGGCCATCGTCCCGGCCACAGCCACCGCCACCAAAGCGATCCCGGTGACTCGAAGCGCACGATTCATCCTGATGTTCCGCTCCCTGGGTTTGGTGTCGTCCCTTCCTACGTTCCAGGCCCCCCGAAAGGATCACATCTCCCGGCGACCGGCAAGAGCCTCCACGAGGGTGGATCCGTCCACGTACTCCAGGTCGCTCCCCATGGGGATCCCTCTCGCCAGCCGAGTCACCTTGGGGCCCAGGGGTCGGATCACCCCTTCGAGATACACGGCCGTGGCTTCCCCTTCCACGCTGGGACTCGTGGCCAGGATGACCTCACGGACCGCGTCGTTGGAGTCCCGGATGCGCGCCAGAAGCGAAGCCACGTTGAGCTCGTCGGGCCCGACCCCATCCAGAGGGGAGAGCCGACCGCCCAAAACGTGAAACCGTCCGGGGAACTGTCCCGTTCCCTCGATGGAGGCCACTTCGAAGGCTCCTTCCACCACGCAGAGAAGTGCGGCGTCCCGGTCCGGGTCCCGACAGATGGAACAGAGCTCCTCCTCGCCAAAGTTCCCACATTGAGCACAGGGCCGGATCCGTTCCGCCAGGCTCGTGAGGGCCCGGGCCAGGCGAAGGCATTCCTCCTTGGGACCCCGCATGAGCGAATGAGTCAGACGGGTAGCCGTCTTCGGTCCAATCCCGGGAAGCCGACTCAGCTCCCGGACCACGTCTTCGATGGCCGACATCCCAGGAGAACCGTCCTTAGAAGAGCCCTGGCAGCTTCATGGGGAAGGGAAGCCCCCCGGTGACCTTCTTCATTTCCTCTTGGTAGACCTCACCGGCCTTCTTCTGTGCTTCTCCCACAGCCGCCAGCACCAGGTCCTCCAACATCTCCACATCGTCCGCATCCACCACGGTGGGATCGATCTGGAGGGCGTGGAGTTGGCCCTTCCCGTCCACCGTGGCCGTCACCATCCCGCCGCCCGCCGAAGCGGAAACGTGCCGTTGACCCAGGCTCTCCTGGACCTCGGAAAGACGGGATTGCATCTGCTGGCCCATCTGAAGGAGCTCTTGAATGTT
>SKZC01000357.1 GCA_007127575.1 Gemmatimonadota bacterium | reverse complement strand
GACGAGCACGACGGGTGGTTCGCCGCCAGTCGTCAGGTTCAGGCCATTTCCCGGATCGAGACGGTAGACACCTCGATCCGGGTCCAGCCTCGAATCTCCCTCTCCTACACGCCCCTTCCGTGGCTCGAGGGACGGATGACGCTGGGCGGCGATCTCACCCGAAGCGAAGCGCACTCCTTCTTTCCCAGGAACCAGGAGGGCTGGTATCCGGACCGGGAACGAAACTCGGGTCGGATCACGCAGGTGAGGGAAAACCGGGACCAGCTCACCATGGATCTGGGGGGGACGGCCACCTGGTCTCCCGGGAGCGGTCTCCAGGTGGATCAGTCCGTCGGCCTCCAGCTCCAGACCTTCCGCACGGACCTGACCTCCGCCACCGGGGCCGGGCTGGCGTCCAACCGGGTGCGGGCCGTGGACGCCGCCGCCCAGCGCTGGGGTGGACAGAGCTTCTCCGAGGAGCGGCAGGCAGGGTGGCTCACCCAGACTCAGCTCTCCATGGGAGGACGCCTGTTTCTCCAGGGGGCCGTCCGAGCCGACCGCCACTCCGCCTTCGGCACCGAAGCCGACCTCTTCCTGAGCCCCCGGGTGGGAGCCTCCTGGGTGGCCTCCGACGAGCCCCTCCTCCGGGAGTGGATCCCGGACCGGTGGTTCGATGATCTCCGTCTCCGGGCGGCCTACGGGACCACGGGGAGGGCCCCCTCCTCGGGAGCCCGGGCCACTTTCGTGCCGGAACCCTTCTCCCTCACTCCGAGCCAGGTGGGGATCGGGGTGGTGCCCCGGAGCCCTGGAAATCCGGATCTGCGGCCGGAGCGGGGCTCGGAGCTGGAGATGGGCCTGGATGCGGCTCTTCTGGGAGACCGACTGGCGCTGGAGGCCACGTACTTCCGGAAGCGTACCGAGGACCTCATCCTCCATCAGGCCCTCCCGCCTTCCCTGGGATTCTCCGAGAACCCCTTGGTCAACGTGGGACGCGTCTCCAACTGGGGATACGAGCTCTCGGCCGAGCTTCGACTCCGTCCCGCTCCCGCGGTGGGTTGGGACGTGGGGGTGGGGTTCAACACCCTGACGAACCGGGTCCTGGACATGGGGGAGGTCCCCCCCTTCGGGGAGCGGGTGTGGGTCATCGCCGGGGCCCCGGTCCTGGGATACCATGGCCACCGGATCCGGGAGCTGGACGCGGAAGCGGGGCACGCGGTGGTCTCCGACGAAATGGAGTTCATCGGCAACCCCCCGGAGCTTCCGGGGCGAGAGGCCGTCCTCACCAGCACCCTCTCCTTCGGGGAGTCGCTGAGCCTGTACCTCCAGGCCGACTACCGGGGAGACGTCCATCAGTTCAACGGCACCGACGAGTGGCGGGAGCGGGTTCAGGGGGTGGGGGAACGGTGGGTGCGTCGAGACGAGCTTCCCCTGGAGGAACGTCTTCGCCGGTTCGGCCCGTACCGGACGGATGGAGGACTGGAGGTGCCCGTGGACCTGGTCTGGACGCCGTACGTGGAGCCCGCGGACTTTCTGCGATTCAGGGAGGCCTCGCTCACGTACCGGCTTCCGGACGGGGTGACGGAGGGGGTGCTCCAGGGGCGGCGGGGGTGGCTCACGGTCACTGGCCGGAACCTGGCCACCTGGTCTCACTCCGACTTTCACGGCTTTGACCCCGAGACCAGCTTCAGCTCGGAGATGGACTTCCTCACCATGCCGCCGGCTCGACGGCTCCTACTTCGGTTGCGAGTGGAGTTCTGATGTCCGGTGTGGGGGAGGGTGCAGCAGGGCGGAGGGGCCGCCGACTCTTCCTGGGCGGCGCGCTGGTTTTCGCCGTGATGGTACTTCCGGCATGCGCCGACTTCGTGGAGGTCCGGAATCCCATGGAGCTGGAGAGCGGCGAAGTGGATCCGGTGGAGGACGCCGAGATGTTCTCCCGGTCCGCCTTCCAGACCTTCGTGGAGGCCTTCGGAAACGTCTCCGTTCACGGGGCGTGGTTCACGAACGAGGCCTGGGTGGGCGACTCCTTTCCCACCCGGAACGAGTTTGGGCTTCGGAGGGTGACGGAGACGAACTCCGAGCATGAAGTGGAGAATTGGCGTGCCCTTCACCGGGCTCTGTCTCAGGCCCAGGCGGTGATCCGAGCCCTGGAGGAGGTCCCGGGGATCCCCCTGGCTCGGGGCTACCTCACCGCGGGGTGGTCCATCCTCCTCATGGCCGAGACCTTCTGCCAGGGAACCATACCTCGGGACGAACGGACCCCGGGTCCGCCCCTCTCCACATCGGAGCTGGCGGCAGAAGCGGTCCTCCGGCTGGAGGAGGCCGAGGCCTTGGCTCGGGAGCAGGGGGACGGTGCCGAGGCGGAGGAGATGGCCTGGGCCGCCCGGGTGGGCCGGGCCCGGGCCCACCTACTGGCGGGGGAAGAGAACGAGGCCAGGGCGTTGGCCCTGGAGGTTCCGGAGGACTTTCGCTTCGAGCTCCCGCACACGGACGACCCGGACCAACGGAGGCGGCTGGGAAACCGGATGTGGGAGTTCTCGGATCAGCGCCCCTCTCTGGTGACCCCCCCTCACGTCCGGGACCACGCCGACTCCGGTGACCCCCGGGTGCCCTACCGCGACATGGAGCGGTCCGCCCAGGATGGGGAGCTCCGCTTCTTTCGCCAGGAGAAGTTCCCGGGATGGGGCGCTCCTTCCCTCCTCACTTCCGGATTGGAGGCCCGGTACGTCGCCGTGGAGGCGGGTGGGGACGCAGGCGAGATGCGGGCGTGGGTGAATGAGCGCAGGGCCCTGGGGGGGGAGGATCCCCTTGGAGAGGCCTTGGACGGAGGGTCGTTGCTCCACGCGTTTTTCGTGCAGAAGGGGCTCGACCACTGGCTGGAGGGGAAGCGGATGGGAGACCTGAGGCGCCACGGGGATGATCTTCCCTGGATGTGGCCGCCTGGAGATGGGTTTTACAAGCCCATTCTGGGGGTGGTGGGGGGGCAGACGTGCTGGCCGGTCCCGGCTGCGGAGCGGTGGAACAACCCCTATTGGGATTGAGGTGGGAAGCGACGACGTACGCCCAGGGCCGGGTCGGTCAGTTGTGCGTGACGAAGTACTGCATGTGCTGGTCTTCCAGGACGCCTGACTGGTTGAACCGCTCGCTCCCGTCCAGGAGCACCCGCATATGCACCTCCGGCGTCTGATCTTCCGGCGCTGTGAGGCGGACGGCGAACCACGCCGAAGGCCTCAGATCGTAGGTTTCGTCGAAGGGGAGGTTCACCACGACGGTATCGGCCTCCACGAAGGAGACATCCGTGCCCATCTCGTCGCTGAATCCCATGAAGAAGTTCTGCGAGGTGATGACGTTCACGGTGGCGTCCGCGTCTCCGTCGATGATCACCTGAGCTTCGCTGGGTCGGTCGGTGCCGAGGAAGTCGCATCCCGCGGTGAGGATCAGAAGCGTAGTCAGGAAGGAGGCCGGCCTCGGGTGTGTCGTGTACATAGCGGATCTCTCTCCGGTTACGGATCCTCTGGCCCAACGGGCACCTTACCCCTGGCGCGGAGAGCGGGGTCCAGGCCATCTCAAGCCACAGCGACGAAGTCCCGTCCCTCCTCCCGGCCGGCTTCCCGGATCCATCGGCGAATCTCTTCTCGGGCACCGGGCTGGCCCACCGCACCCACCAGAAGGGGATTCGGATCCTCCAGGGCCTGTTGGGGCGAGAGCACCGGCACTCCGTAGATCTCCTGGCCCACTTTTCGCGGGTCCACGTCCACGAATGCCACTAGCGGAACATCCTGAGCCAAAGCCTCGCTAGCGAAGGACTTTCCGGTGGGCCCGGCACCCCAGATCACGAGCCCGGACCGACCGGTCAGAAGGGTTCGGGTCAGGAAGTGAAGCTTGATCTTCCGGAACGCTTCGGGGGCGTATTCCGG
>SKZC01000233.1 GCA_007127575.1 Gemmatimonadota bacterium | reverse complement strand
TGACACAGCGCGGCGTGCGATGAGCAGTGCCCCCGCCCCAAATGTGGGTTACTCGGCACAAGTGCCCCGGGCCGGCTCGACAGCGGCGGGAAAGGCCCGGCCCCCGCCATGGCCCGGCAGCTCCGGGAGGGACACGAGGTCCACCTCCTCACCCTCACCCGGGGCGGCGCCACCAAGGAGCGTCATCGCCTGGGACTCACCGTGGAAGAGATGGGGGCGGTGCGTCTTCGGGAGATGGAGAAGGTGCGGGAAGCCCTGGGACTCACGGGAATGGAGGTGTTGGACTTCACGGACTCAGGGCTCAAACACGAAGATCCCCTGGAGTTGGAGGCGGCGGTGGAGCAGGCCGTGGTCCGCCTGGAGCCCCAGGTCCTGGTCACCTACCCGGTCCACGGGATCAGCGGATTTCATGACCACCTGGTGTCCCACGCCGTGGTGAAACGGGTGTGGTGCGCCCTTCACCGGTATGGAAAGGGTCCCACCCCCGACCGCCTCGCCTTCTTCACCTTCCCCGAATCCGCGGACCTGGAATCGGGCCCGCACCGGCTCCAGGCCTCTCCGGACCCGGAGATCGACTGTCGGCTCCCTCTGGACGAGGTGGACCTGTCCGCTGGACGGCGAGCCCTGGAATGCTACGAAACCTACCGGGATGTCATCGAAGCAGCTCGCCCCCTGGAGCGCATGGGCCCTGAGGCGTGCTTCGAAATCTTCCGGGAATCCCACTCTCCGCCCCTTGCCGACCTGACGCACGGCCTCTGAACCGGGTTGGCCCGCTCCGGCGAACGAGTCCGGCGACGGACCTTTGCGCGCACGGAAGGGTCCTCTACATTTCGGATCGGGGGATTTAGCGAGAGTACAGCCCCCAGCCGTCCTCTCGATGTGGCCCCCGCAGGCGGCGATCGAGGTGGAGGCGGCGATACAGGGTACCGAGAACGAAGGCGGATGCGATGACTCGAACGCTGGGAGCCAAGGTCGGGGCGTGTAGCTGTTGCCCCACCTGTCGCTGCCGCCGGCCCACCGGGGCCGGGGGGCGGCTACTCTCCCGTTCGGGTCCGCACTGACGACGGAGCGGAACCGACTGAAGGCGGAGGGCGGTCGCACCCCGGGCGGGTGCGGCCGCCCTTTTTTGGTTTCAGGAACCGAGCCGCGGAGCGAGCTGCCACCGATTTCCCGTACCCGCCCCCCAGAGAGAGTGTGAAGACCATGAGGAGCGAATCCATCGTAGAGGACCCCCGAACGGGAGGCGCCCGGAGCCGTGCCGGCGGAGGCGAGACTCACTCTCCCACCGCCGGGCCCACCATCGGCCAGGTGGTTGGGAACACCCCACTCCTCTCCCTTCCCCGGATCTCCCCTCCGGGTGGAGCGGAGGTGCGGGTGAAGCTGGAGGGAAAAAACCCGGGAGGCAGCGTGAAGGACCGGGCCGCCCTGGCCATCATAGAGGACGCGGAAGCGCGGGGCCTCCTGGACGGGGACAAGACCCTATTGGACGCCAGCTCCGGGAATACGGGGGTGGCCTACGCCATGCTCTGCGCAGCTCGGGGGTACGCGTGCGAGATCTGCCTTCCCGCCACAGCCAGTCGGGAGCGAAAGCTACTCCTTCGCCGTTACGGTGCCACCCTCGTCATCACGGATCCGGGGGAAGGCTCGGACGGGGCGATCCGGGAGGCTCGGCGGAGGGCGGCGGAGTTTCCCGAGCGGTACTTCTACGCGGACCAGTACAACAACCCCGCCAACGTCCGTGCGCACTACGAAAACACCGCTCCCGAGATCTGGGAGCAAACGGGTGGGAGGGTCACCCATCTGGTGGTGAGCCTGGGGACCAGTGGAACCTTCGTGGGAACCGGATCCAGGCTCCGGGAGCTTAACGGAGGGATCCGCCTCATTTCGGTTCAGCCCGACTCCCCCTTTCACGGGATCGAAGGGCTGAAGCACATGGGCTCGGCCATCGTTCCCGGCATCTACCGAACGGACCTGGCCGATGAGGAGCTGGCCGTCCGCACCGAGGACGCCCAGGCCATGGCCCGGCGACTGGCTCGGGAGGAGGGCCTTCTGGTGGGTCCATCCGGCGGAGCGAACGTCGAAGCCGCGCTCCAGGTGGCCCGCACCCTCTCGGAGGAGGAACTAGTGGTAACCCTCCTCCCCGACGGGGGAGAGCGCTACCTGGACGACCCCTGGTGGGAGGAGGGAGGATGAGCGTCACGCTGGATTCGGAGGTGGAGACACGAATCCGGAAACACGCCCGAAAGGGCTATCCGGAAGAGACGTGCGGCTTTCTCCTGGGTCAGGTAGGCGAGGGACCCTTCGGCCAGGAGCCTCGGGTCATCGAGGCCATGATCCCCGTTCCCAACCAGCAGCAGGACGAACGACGACGACGGTTCCTCATGGGACCTGAAGCCTTTCGGGAAGCGGAACGCCGGGCCCTGGAAGAGGGCTTGGACGTGGTGGGGGTGTATCATTCGCACCCGGATCACCCGGCGGTTCCGTCGGAGGTGGATCGGAAACACGCCTGGCCCTGGTACAGCTACCTGATCATCGCGGTGACGAAGGGAGAGCCGGGTCCCATCCGGGCGTGGCAACTGGAGGAGGACCGGAGCGACTTCCGGGAAGAAACCCTCGAGGTACCGGAAGTCGGACCCTCACGAACTTGAGACCCTGACGGGAAGGAAGACCACCATGGCCGTAACCGTACGTGTTCCCACCGCACTTCGTGGATTCACAGGGGGAGAACGGGAGATCCCCACCGAGGCGGAATCGGTGAATGACGCCCTCCACCGACTGGTGGAGCTTCATCCGGACCTGAAGCCCCATTTGTATGACGAGGAGGGGGAGCTTCGGAACTTCGTGAACGCCTATCTCAACGAGGAGGATGTTCGGTCGCTGAAGGGGGGTGACACTCCGGTCGCCGACGGGGACACCATCACCCTGGTTCCCAGCATCGCAGGAGGCGTTACTCAGGCTCCTCCGGAGCTCTCCCCACAGGAGATCCAGCGCTACAGCCGCCACCTCATCATGCCCGAGGTGGGGATGGAGGGCCAGAAGAAGCTCAAGAAGGCCAAGGTCCTCCTGGTAGGCGCCGGAGGCCTGGGCTCGCCTCTCGGCCTCTACTTGGCCGCCGCAGGGGTGGGGACCATCGGCATCGTGGATTCGGACGTGGTGGACGAGACGAACCTTCAGCGCCAGCTCCTCCACGGGACCCGGGACGTGGGCCGATCCAAGCTGGATTCGGCCCAGGACCGGTTGCACGACGTGAACCCACATGTGACCGTCATCCCCCACGAGGTCCGGCTCACCAGCGAGAACGCCCTGGACATCCTGGAGCCCTACGACATCGTGGTGGACGGCACGGACAACTTCCCCACACGGTACCTGGTGAACGACGCGTGCGTCCTCCTGGGAAAGCCCAACGTGTACGGTTCCATCTTCCGGTTCGAGGGGCAGGTGTCCGTCTTCGACGCCGCCCGGGGACCCTGCTACCGTTGCCTCTTCAGGGAGCCGCCTCCACCGGGCCTGGTCCCGAGCTGTGCGGAGGGTGGGGTCCTGGGTGTTCTGCCGGGGATCGTGGGCTCTCTTCAGGCCCTGGAGACCATCAAGCTCATCCTGGATCGGGGAGAGCCCCTCCTGGGGCGCCTCCTCCTTTTCGACGCGCTGGCCATGGAGTGGCGGGAACTGAAGTTGCGCAAACGGGACGACTGCTCGGTGTGCGGGGAGAACCCCACGGTCACCGAGCTCATCGACTACCTGGAGTTCTGCGGAGTACCCGCGTACGAGGAGGATACCGTGGAGGATGCCGGAGTACCCGAAATGACCCCTACCGAGCTCAAGGCCCGTTTGGACGGCGGAAATGGAGTGCGGATCGTGGACGTCCGTGAGCCCCACGAGTGGGAGATCATGAACCTGGGGGACGTTGG
>SKZC01000106.1 GCA_007127575.1 Gemmatimonadota bacterium | reverse complement strand
CCTCCTTACCGGGGACTCGGACTTCTCCTCCCTGGTGCTGAAGCTAAAGGAGTATGGGAAGTACGTGATCGGGGTGGGGATTCAGGAATCGAGCTCGGACATTCTGGTCCAGAACTGCGACGAGTACTACTCGTACACTTCTCTGAGCGGGCTCCGTAAGACTGCCGACGAAGGAGGCTCCAGCGATCCGTGGGTCCTGGTGGAGAAGGCGGTGGAGCGCATGTCCGGACGAAATGACGTCATGAGGTCGGATCGCCTGAAGCAGGTGATGTTGGAGCTGGACTCGGGCTTCGATGAAGGGACCTTTGGGTTCAGCAAGTTCAGCCGCTTCCTGGCCGAGGCCTCATCCCGCGGACTCCTCCGGCTCAAGAAGTTGGAAAACGGACAGTACGAGATCGCCCCCGCCAAGGGAGGTCAGGACGGGAAGGACCAAAAGGACGGATCCCGATCCCGAGGACGCTCTCGGGAAAGCCCTCGTGGCCGTGGCTCGGAGGGAGGGCGGTCCCGGAGCGGCTCGCCGGCTTCGTCCGAGTCTCGTTCCCCGGCACCCTCCCGGAAGTCGGGAGGGAACGGCTCTGCCGCTGCGTCCGAGGCGGAAGGGACGGACCTGGAGGCGGCGTACACCCTCCTTCGCAAGGCCATCGGTGAGTTGGCCGAAGATCATGGCGGGAGCGTTCGGGACTCCGATGTGAAACGGCGAATGCTGGCCCTGGAAAGCTCCTTCGACGAAACGTCTCTGGGCTTTCCCAAGTTCAGTCGATTCCTTCGACGGGCCCACGACCAGGAAGTGGTGGAGCTGAAGAAGGGGGACGACGGGAATTACCAGGTCTCCCTGGGTCGGGCCTCCGGGAAGGGGTTGGGGGAGCCGAAGTCACCCGAGCCATCGGATCCGGGAGGGCGAGAGGTGGCCAAGGGTCCGGAACAGAAGGCCCCGCAACAGAAGGCCCCGGAACCGAAAGAGGATCCGGCGAAGAAGGCTGCAAGTGCCTCTCCGCGACTCCGGCCTCGGACCAGTGTTCGGCGACCCGGCGCGAGCAAGGACGAGCCCCCTCCCGTCTTCGAAGGTCAGGTGGTTCGACGCGGTGGATCGGGTAAAGCGCCGGCCTCCGAGCCCAGCCCCTCTTCGTCACCTTCCCAACGCGAGTCCGGTGCGGGGTCCTTCGACACTCAGGCGCTTCGGCTTCCCACCGGGCGGGACTCCATGATCCAGTATCTGGGCAACTCCTACAAGGGAGTGGGAAAGAAGACCGCCGAGGCACTCGTGGACGCCTTCGGCGCCGAGCTCTTCCGGGTATTGCACGAGAGTCCGGAAAAGGTGGAGAGCGTGGTGCCCTCGGGCCGGGCCGAGAAGGTCCTGGAAGGGTGGCGCGCCGATTACCAGCGCCGGAAGGCCCGCACGGAGAGTTCGGATCCCTCCGGGCCCGGTGGTGCCACCGGAGAGCCGTTGGCGGAGGAGGCAGAGGCCGCCGCAGCCTCGTCCTCGGAGACGTCGGAGAGCGGAGCGCCGACCTCGAGTCGGTCCAGCCGCCGGCGAACCCGCCCCGGCAGCTCGAAAGGACGGCGCTGACCCCCGGAGGTTCCCTTCGGGAGATGACCTCCAGAGCCCATGACCGCAGCCGATTTCGAGAACGCCACGCTTCGTGCGTGGCGTTCTCGTTTTCGGGCAACGCCGAGCCCATCGTTGCCCGATTTATCGGGACCCTGCCCTGAGGTGGCCCGTCGCCTTCTGGGCTGCCAAATTGTCTCGCTGGTGGGGGGGCGGAGGGTCTCGGGGTTGGTGGTGGAGACGGAAGCCTATCCGGGCCCTCACGACCCTGCCTCTCACGCGGCGGAGCGCATCGGCAGGACCCGGCGGAACGCCTCCATGTTCGGGCCGCCTGGGATGGCCTACGTCTACTTCACCTACGGGATGCACTGGTGTTTGAATGTGGTGACGGGTCCGAAGGGTCATCCGGCGGCGGTGTTGGTGCGCGCCCTGGATCCTCTGGAGGGCCGGGAGGTCATGAAGGAGAGGCGAGGGGGGCGGAAGGAGCTGACCTCCGGTCCAGCACGCCTCTGCCAGGCTCTGGGCGTCACCGGTGAGTTGGACGGCCGGCCTCTTGACCGGGCACCTCTCTGGCTGGAGCCCCGGTTCGAAGTGGGCGACCCGCAGGTGGGCATCTCTGAGAGGATCGGAATCCGGAGGGCAGAGGACTGGCCCCTCCGCTATTACATCCGGGGTCACGAAGCGGTGGCTCGTCCGAGGGACTGACGGGATCACCGGAAACGGGAAGCGGAAGAGAGGGGAGGGAGGAGGGGGATGAGTGATCCGACCTGGGTGTCCGTGCTTCCTCCCGTCCTGGCCATCGTGCTGGCCATCTGGACCCGGCAGGTATACCTGTCGTTGGCCGCCGGGATCTGGCTGGGATGGACGATCCTTGCCGACTGGAATCCCTTCCAGGGCCTGCAGGACACCATCGCGGAGACCGTGGCCGTCCTCAGCTCGGCCTCCAGCGCCAACGTCATCCTCTTCACCCTGGTCATCGGGGCCCTCATCGCCACCATCGAGACCTCCGGAGGAGTCCGAGGCTTCGTCCACTATCTGGAGCGGAAGCGCTGGGTGACCAGCGGTCGGCGTGCCCAGGCTCTGGCCTGGATCGTGGGCGTCATCATCTTCGTGGAGTCCAACATCACCGTGCTTGTGGCAGGTGCGGTCTCCCGTCCCCTTTTCGACCGGTTCCGGATCTCCCGGGAGAAGTTGGCCTACCTCATCGACTCCACTTCGGCGGCCATCTGCATCATGATCCCCCTCAACGCCTGGGGGGCCTACAATCTGGCCATCCTCACCGAGCTGGGGGTGGAGGAACCCCTCACGGTCTTCATCCAGTCCATTCCCCTGAACTTCTATGCCATCGCAGCCATCCTACTGGCCGGGGCCACGGTGGTATGGCGGTTGGATCTGGGCCCCATGCGAAAGGCCGAGGAGCGCACCCGAAACGGTGAGCTCCACTGGCCGGAGGCCCAGCCCATGATCGACGAGGAAATCCTCTCTCCAGAGCCCAAAGACGAGATTCCGCCACGGGCCCGGAACATGATCGTGCCCATCCTGGCCATGGTCATCATGATGCCGGTGGGCCTCTATATCACCGGGGACGGGGACCTGCGGGCCGGCTCCGGGGCCACCAGCGTCCTTTGGGCCGTCCTCACCGCACTGGCGGTGAGCTGGCTCCTCCTCCTCGTGCAGCGAGGCTCCGACGTGGACGAGTTGACCCGCACCGGCCTGAAGGGTGCGGGAGGTCTGGTGCCCCTGGCCCTCATCCTCCTGCTGGCTCTCGCGTTGGGGACCGTGGCCTCGGAGCTGGGGACGGGGGTCTATGTCGCTCAGGTGACGACGGGGCTACTTCCCCCCTGGATCTTCATCCCTCTGGTATTCATCGTATCCGCCGGGATCGCCTTTTCCACCGGTACGAGCTGGGGCACCTTCGCCATCATGATCCCCATCGTCGTTCCCGCGGCGGACAGCATGGGGCTTCCCATCGCCCCATTCCTCGCCGCCGCGCTTTCGGGAGGGATCTTCGGCGATCATTCCTCCCCCATTAGCGACACCACCATCATCTCGTCCATGGCGGCGGCCACCGATCACATCGACCACGTCCGCACCCAGCTCCCGTACGCCCTCATCGCGGGGGGGGTGGCGATGGTCGGATTCGGGCTGGTGGGTTTAGTGCTTTGAAAGGCCGTTGAAGAAGTACAGGGCGTCACCGAGAAGGGGTCTTGCGGTCCTGGTCCAGGCGGAGCTCCGAAAGCGATGCCTTGTGCATCGGTGAGGGGCTCCAACGACGGCCCAGGGCCGCAACCCCCCTTCTCCCTTCGGGTTCTCCTGCGCAGTGCTCGGAGGTCTCGCGGGGGAAGGGCCCTGAGCGCTTCGCGCAT
>SKZC01000284.1 GCA_007127575.1 Gemmatimonadota bacterium | reverse complement strand
TTCGTGGAGGGGGGGAGAGGGGGATCCGCCGTCCGGGCGTTCCTCCGCGTCCCCCTCCTCTACAAGATCGTGGTGGCCAACGTGGTCCTGGTGGGACTGGCGGTGGCCGGCACGACGTTGGCCGTCCGCCGCCTGGAGCTCCTCCAGGACCTATCCGGGGCGGGTGCGGTGGCGGTGGTGGTGGCGGTGGCGGTGCTGGTGAGCGCCGCCGTGAACACGGCGCTGGTGCGTTTGGCCCTACTTCCACTTCGAAGTCTGGGGGAGGCGGCGTCGGCGGTGACCCGCGGCGCCATGGATGTGCGGGTTCCGTCCTCTCCTCTTGCCGACGCGGAGCTACAGCGCCTCTGTGGACTCTTCAACGAGATGCTGGACGCCGTCTCCCGCCTTCGGAGTCAACATCGGCGCCTCACGGGAGAGGCGTTGGAAGCCGAGGCCCGCGCCCGGAAGCACCTGGGAGGTGAGCTCCACGACGGTGTGGCCCAGGACCTGGCCGGGCTCTTTCTCCTGGTGGAGCGGGTTCTGAAGGTGCAGCCGGAAGGGGAGATCCGGGACCGGGTGGTGGAGCTGCGGGAGGGGCTCTCCCGAACCATCGAAGAGATCCGGAGGCTCGCGTGGGGATTGCACCCTCCGGCCCTGGATGACCTGGGCCTCGCGGAGGCGGTTCAGGCCCATGCCCGGAAGGTGGCGGCGGGCCATGTGAAGGTGCGGGTGGAGGCGGAGCCCGTCCAGAAGTGCCTCGGGCCCGAGGAACGCCTCGTCCTCTACCGGATCCTTCAGGAAGCCGTGTCCAACGCGGCCCGACACGCTCGCCCCACCTCCATTCATGTAGGGCTTTGGCGGCGAGGTGGCCTCGTGCGAGCCCGTGTGGTGGATGATGGGGACGGCTTCGAGCCCGACCGGGTGCCCACCACGGCGGAGCCGGGGCTGGGGATCTTCGTCATGCGGGAGCGGGCCGCCTACGTGGGGGGAGATGTGCGGGTGATCAGTGCTCCGGGCCGAGGAACCCGAGTGGAGGTGCGCCTGCCGGCTCGACTGGACACGAATGCCAACGAACCTCTGACTCGGGACATTAGCCCCCGATCCGAGACATCTCCACCCGTGGAAGGTGAGCCGTGGCCTCACTCCGGAGCTCCGAGTACCGATCCGTTCGGCGGCTCCATAGCCCCCGTATCAAGTCTTTGAGCTCGGCATCGGACGTGCCCTGGCGAACCGGGCCCCGAAGGTCGTGGCCTCGGGCCCCGAACAGGCACGTGTAGAGCTCTCCATCGGCGGTGAGGCGGGCCCGGGTGCAGGTGGCGCAAAAGGGTCGCGTGACCGAGGAGATGATTCCCACCTCCCCCCCTCCGTCACGGTACCGATAGCGGCTGGCCACCTCGCCAGGGTACTGAGAATCCACCGGCTCCAGGGGCCAGCGGCGGTTCAGTCGGTCCAGGATCTCCCGGGCCGGGACCACGTCGTCCATCTTCCAGCCGTTGGAGGTCCCTACGTCCATGAACTCGATGAACCGAAGGATCTTCCCGGTGCCCCGAAAGTGGTCCGCCATGGGGAGGATCTGGTTCTCGTTTTCGCCTCGCTTGACCACCATGTTCACCTTCACCGGTGTGAGCCCGGCTTCCACGGCGGCGTCCAGTCCCTCCAGAACCCGGGTCACCGGGATCCCCACGTCACTCATCCTCCGGAAGGTGGCGTCGTCCAGCGCGTCCAGGCTGACCGTGACCCGTTGGAGTCCCGCTTCCTTTAGCGACCGAGCCCGCTCCGAGGTGAGGAGGGACGCATTGGTGGTCATGGTGAGGTCCTGAAGGCTCGGGAGGGACGCCAGAAGCGAGACCAGCGTCTCCAGCTCCCGACGGAGGAGGGGTTCACCCCCGGTGAGCCGAATCTTTTCCACTCCCAGCTCCACGAAGAGACCGGCCAGGCGGCGGATCTCCTCGAAGGTGAGGAGCTCGTCTCGAGGGAGGAACTCGAAGCCCGGACCGAAAACCTCCCGGGGCATACAGTAGACGCACCGGAAGTTGCACCGATCCGTTACCGAGATCCGGAGGTCTCGGAGGGGACGGTCCAGTCGGTCCACGTTCGGGGTGGACCCGAGAGTTGGTAGGCCGGGGGGGCGGGAGTGCATACCGGAAAGGTAAGCCCGGGGACCCGGGGTCTCAAAGGATACGGAAGAGGAGCCAGAGGAGGATGGCCCAGACGATCAACAACGCGCCCACCAGGATCGCCAGAAAGAGGAGGGGCCGCTTCAGGTACCTGGAGATGAAGCGTCGGGCTCGCTCCTCCGCGTCCGCCCTCGGTGCATCCGGCAGCCTCCCCACCACCTGGCTGAGTCCCCAGGGGACGAGGATCAGGTCGTCCATGACCCCCAGGATGGGGACGGTGACGGGAATGAGGTCCACGGGACTCAGGAGGTAGAGGATGAACAGCATCCCCGCCGCCTTGAGGTGGAGCGGGGTTTCGGGGTGGCGGACCGCGTAGGCCACCACCACCAACTCCCTCCTGAAGCGGAGGAGGCGTTGCCGCAGCCAGGCTCCCATGGGTTCGGCCTTTGGCTCTCGCTTGTGGGTGGGATGGGGAGGCGAATTCCTTTGAAGGCAGGGATACGGTAGGTTTCCGAAGACCGGGAAGCCAGCGCGGGCCCCATCCCGCCATGAGGACGTCCCCGGGATCCAGGAGGTGGGCGGTGACAGCCACGGGGCGGAACAACGAATGCTGGAGGGCCCTCGCCCGGTCGGGTCGCCTTCTCCTCCTCCTGGCCTTCTGTCTCTTCCCAGGCGCTCCAGCCTTCGCTCAGGGCGGAACCCAGATCTCCCAGGAGGATCTGGAGGCGGTCATGCCCGATGCCACCCGCTTCTCCGAACGAGAAGGGGATCCCCCCGTCATCCGGGCCTACTTCCAAAACCCCTTCACCGGTGAGGAAGAGCTGCTGGGCTACGCCTTCCTCACTTCGGATCTTCCTCCCGAGGTCATGGGATACGACGCTCCCATCGAGGTTTTGGTGGGAATGGATCTGGAGGGGACGCTCACCGGGGCACGGATCGTGGCGTACCGGGAGTCGCTGTACGAGACCCGGGGACATTTCTTCGGGGCTCCCGGCTTTCAGGAGCAGTTCGCAGGGAAGCACATCACGGACCCATTTCGACTCCGGACGGATGTGGACAACATTTCCGGAGCCACCATCAGCGTGGACGCCATGGCCCGGGGGGTCCGGAACGCGGCACGACGGGTCGCTGCCCTCTATCTCACCGGGGAGGAGCCTGCGAACGCCGCCGAAAGTGGGACCCTGGACCTGGAGGAGCTGGAGACCCTCTCCTGGCCCGACCTCACCTTCAGGGGACCCGTGGAACGGCTGGCCATCGTGGAGGATGGAGTCGTCCGCCTGGAGGTGTTCGTGAGTTCCCTCTGGGAGCCCGGGGTGGGGGAGATGCTCCTGGGGACCGGAACCTTCGCCGAAATTCTGGAAGAGGCCGGGGAGCGGGCAGAGGAGAAGCACCTCTTCTTCCTCGGGGTGGACGGCAATACGGTGTGGTTCCGGCCGTACATGCTGGCCTTCATCCAGAACGGCGACACCCTGGCCTTTGAGTCCCAGGACCTCCTCCTCCGCGACAACCCTTCCGAGGGGAAGGTGGCGGATCAGCTTCAGGCGGCGGGCGTCTGGTTGGTGGATGAACGTGTGGACCCGACCCGGCCCTACACGGTGGAGTTCGGCGGCGGGTTGGGGCTGGAGGTGACGTCGGTGGATCTCCCGGGGCGGCCGCGACCCACGGAGGCGGCGGAGGTCGCCGACGCTGGGGTGGCTGCCGAAGAGGAGGAGCCGGAGGGGGCCGGAGAGCCTCCACCCGAGGACCGTGAGGAGGGGGACGACCCGTCCCCGGAGGAGGAGGCGGCGGAGTCTCCTGACGAACCCTCCGAATCCCCCGAGATCGCCTCGGAGGAGCCGGAGGAGGCCG
>SKZC01000383.1 GCA_007127575.1 Gemmatimonadota bacterium | reverse complement strand
TCCCGGTTCGTCACGTCCGGGGGCTGCGTGAAGGGCGTGAATGTCGGCTCCGACGAGAGATCCACCGCACCCTCACTGGGCGGCGGAGGGAGATCCTCCGGAAGGTTGTCCTCGAAAGTCGTGGGCGAGATGGTCACGTCCTCGTCGATGGTGGCGTCCGTCACCACCGGCGTGGCGGGCCGCTGGATCTGCTCCGGCGGAGGTGGAATTTCAATCTCCGGCGGCAGCTCAATTGCCTCCATCTCCTCCATGGTGAAGCCCACGTCCTCCGCCTCCATGGAGGGGAAGAAAGCCATGACCATGAAGTGGAAGGCAGTGGCGGCCACCATGGAGCCCCAGAGCCAGGCACTGAACGACCTCTTGAATCGGTCGTTGGCCGTCTCGAACTCGTCGAACTCCTGGGCCGGCGCCTCTACCTGTCCTTCCTGCAACTCGTCCTGGGGGATTTCCTGATCGCTCATCGTCTCTCCCTCGCCATGCTGCGCTCCAACTCGGTGGCGAACACGAGGTAGATCGCCCCCGCCTGCTGAAGCTGTTCCTGCACCATATCCACATACATATACGGGACGTTGGCGTCCGCCCGTAGCGAGACCACCATCCGACGCCCGGAGGCCTGCCATTCCGGTGCCACGATTTCGGACACCTGCTCCATGGGCGTCAGGCGATCGTTGATCCACACATCGCCGTTACCCTCGAGCCAGATGTTCATGATGTTGTCCCGCTTCTCATCGATCTGCTCCGTCGCCTCTGCGGCCGGCCACTCGATGGGCCGATCCCGCTCCGTCCGGAAGACGGTGGTGAGCATGAAGAAGATGAGGAGCAGGAAGGCGATGTCGGCCAAGGACGACGATGGAATCTGGTCCGAGGCTTTAGACTTCCTCTCAAATCCGCCCTGCTTCATGGCCATACGTCAGCCCTCCAACATCTGAAGCGAGATTCTCTGGGCGCCCGCTACGTGCAGGGCGTCCAGCACGGCCAGCATGTAGCGATGCGCCGCTTCGGGATGGGTTTGTACACCAGCGATCAACTGGGGGTTCTGCGCCACTTCCTGCCTCCAGATAGACTCGATCTGCTGGGGTCGTACCTGCTGCACGTCCGGGCTCTCCCCTCGCCGAAGCTCCACGATGCCGGTGGGCTGTACGTGGATGTGGAGGATGTTCCGCTGCGGGATCTCCACTTCCTCCTGAGCCTCCGGAAGCACGATCCGGAGCCCGCGGTCCCGGGGGAACACCGTGGTGACGAGAAAGAAGATCAGGAGGAGGAAGGCGATGTCCGCCATCCCCGCACTCGACATCTCGTCGCTGACCTTGGACTTTTTTTTCAGAATCGCCACGTCTCAATACTCTCCGCTCAAGGCACTCGCTTCCCGTTTACCTCTACCAATCCCCCCCGTAGGAGGTTCCGTCAGTTCCTCAGTTCGGGTCCGCCCCCGTCCCTTTCTCCGGCTGATCGAGATCCGGCGCCGGTGGATCCGCCGGGGGCTTGCGGGCCTGGCCCCGAGCACCGGCCCCTGCGGCCCGAGCCTTGGCAGCAGGTGACGGGGCATCCACCAACTCCACCTCACCGGCCTGCTCCAGCTCCCACGCCAGGTTCAGGATCTCCTGAGTCCCCTGTTCCATGTCGATGATGAGCTTGTCAATCCGGGTGACGAAGTAGTTGTACGCGATATTCACCGGGATGGCGATGAGGAGTCCGGTGGCCGTGGTGAGGAGGGCCACCTTAATTCCTCCAGCCACCAGCGCCGGATCCACAGAGCCCGCTTCCTCGATGGCGGCGAAGGCCATGATCATCCCGGCCACCGTCCCCAGGAACCCCATGAGGGGGGCCACGTTGGCCACCGTGGCCAAAACGACGAGCCCCCGCTCCAAAAAGCCCAGCTCAATAGTTCCCGTCGTATTGATGGCCTGCTCCAGCTCCCCTTCCCGCAGACGCTTCTCTCGGATGCGCTTGAGGCCCGCCAGGAGGATGGCCGCCGTGGGACCCGGGGTATTCGCCGCCAGACGGATGGCTTCGTCCAATTGCCCGGCACGGGCCAGCTCACCCACTTGTTCCAATACCGCTCCCGTCTACCGCCGTGCGACCCAGAGGGTCCACGCCTTGGCGATGATCACGCCAAGGGCCACCAGGGAGCAGAGGACCAGCACGTACATCATGGGTCCGCCGTCGGCGAAGAGCGACAGGATGGTGTATTGGGTATCCAAGCGTGGCTCCTGTATTGATATCGAGTCCGGTCCAGCGCCGGAGCATTGGGGGAGGCGGGCGCAAGCGCCCCTTCCCGCTCACCTATCGACGCGGCAAAGCCAATCTACGAGACCCGTCCTCCCTGTGTCAAACGAAATCCCACCGAGGGCGCAGGGGAGGCCGCTAACTCGCCGACGACGCCAGATTCAGACCCCTTCGGCGCTCCGGGAGCGAGCCCTCCAACATTTCCCGCAACCGGGCCGCGTCCAGTCCCACCTGGAGCCGTCCTCCCGAAGCCACGGAGATCCGGGCCGTCTCCTCGCTCACGACGACGACCAAGGCGTCGGACTCCTCGCTCAGCCCCAGCGCTGCCCGGTGCCTCGTCCCCAGCGACTTATCCTGAAGAGGGGTCTGTGTGAGGGGAAGGATGGCCCCAGCCGCCCGAATCGTGTCCCCACCGATGATCACCGCTCCATCGTGGAGCGGGGAGTTGGGGGTGAAGATGGTAGTGAGCATGTCGGCGGAAACCGGAGCCTGAACGGGGCTGCCGGTGCGAGCGTACTCCTCCAGACCCACCTCGTTCTCCAGAGCGATGATGGCACCGGTCTTCGTGCGGGAAAGCTCCTCCACCGCCGCCACCAGCTCGTCCACCAAGCGGTGCCCCTCCAGCTTGGTGAAGACGCGGAGCATCCGGTTCTGACCCAACCGAGCCAGAGTCGACCTCAGCTCCGGCTGGAAGATGACGAGAGCCGCAATGGCCCCGTACTGGAAGAGGGTCTCCAGGAGGGTCCGGATCAGGTTCAGCTCCAGGATCCGGGCCATGAAGTACCCTCCGCCCAACAGTCCCACGCCCAGGAGGATCTGCATGGCCCGGGTACGCTGGAGTAGGATGAGGACCCGGTAGAAGAGGACGGCGACGATGAAGATCTCCACCAGGTCGCCCCAGCCGGGCCGGAGAAGCTGAAACTGGTGCCAGAGCCCGCTCACTGCTCCCCCTCCACCGCCTGGGCCACCCGAAGCCCATCCACCACTTCGGCCACGTCGTGGACCCTGAAGATCCGCGCCCCCCTCATGTAGCCCAGAACGCAGGTCGCCACAGTTCCGGCGACCCGTTCCCGTGGAGGCCGATCCAGAAGCTCCCCCAGGAAGCTCTTGCGGCTGGGACCCAGAAGAATGGGTCGTCCCAGCCGTTGGAGACGGTCCAGCTCGCCCAGGAGTCGAAGGCTCTGGGATCCCGTCTTGGCGAAGCCGATCCCCGGATCCACCACCACCTTGTCCAGGTCCACCCCTGCCGCCCGGGCCCGGTCCAGGGCGGCGTCCAGCTCCTCCGTCACCTCCTCCACCACGTCTCGGTAGTCGGCTCGATCCTTCATGGTCGCGGGCGTTCCCCGCATGTGCATGAGGACGAGCCCCGCTCCCCGACGGGCCACCACGGCACCCAGGTCGGGGTCATGGGCCAGACCCGAGACGTCGTTCACCACGTGCGCCCCCGCCTCCAGGGCCGCACCGGCCACCTCGGCCTTTCGGGTGTCCACGGACAGGACGACGGAAAACCGCGCTGAAGCCTCCCGAATGAAGGGGAGGATCCGTCGAAGCTCCTCTCCCGCCGGGATCTCCTCGGCCCCGGGCCGGGTGGACTCGCCCCCCACGTCCAGAATGGAGGCTCCCTGCCGCACCATCCACTCGGCCCTCCCGAGGGCGGCGTCCAGATCCGCAAACTCGCCCCCGTCCGAGAAGGAATCCGGGGTGAGGTTCAGGATCCCCATCACC
>SKZC01000316.1 GCA_007127575.1 Gemmatimonadota bacterium | reverse complement strand
GGGTGCGTTCCCCGGCTTCCATTTGATGTTGCAGCCCAGGGCGGGCTTCTGGTCCGGATCCGGGGCCCGCCCTGCCAGCACGGCGTCGGCAGCCTTCCGCAGATCGGCTCCCGTCACCGGCTCGTCGTTCCCGGGTCGGCTGTCGTCGAACTGGCCCCGGTACGCCAACCGGCGCTGGGAGTCGTAGAGAAAGAAGTCCGGGGTGCAGGCCGCCTCGTATGCCCGCGCCACTTCCTGGGTCTCGTCGAACAGGTACGGGAAGGAGTACCCGGCCTCCTCCACCTCCCGGGCCATGGCCTCCGGGCCGTCCTGAGGGTACTGCCCCACGTCGTTGGACGAGATGGCCACCACGGCCAATCCCTTGTCTCCGTATTCCCGTCCGAACTCGGCCAGCCCTTCCCGGATGTGTTGCACGAAGGGGCAGTGGTTGCAGATGAACGTCACCAGGAGGCCCGGGGTGTCCTGGAAGTCCTCCAGGGAGACCGTCCGGCCCGTGGCGGGCTCCGGCAAGCTGAATGGGGCGGCCTCGGTTCCCAGCGGGACCATGGTGGACGGTGTGCGAGCCATCTCCTCCTCCTTCCATCGGGGGGCACTTCGAAGCTCCGCGCCATGCGGAGCCGATCCCGTGGCACCTACCCATCAAGCCACCTCCAGGTCCGACGGTTCGGACCCCGGCCGGGCGAATCCGGGTACCGCCCGAACCCCATAGCCGAGGGGCTCCCAGGCAGCCCCTCTGAACCGTTCGCACCCTCATCCAAGGATCGACGGCATGCCGGAGTTGGAGTTCGAAACGGTGGAGCCAAGCGGAGGCGCCGAGGATGGATCCCGGGTCCTGGTTCTCCTGCACGGAAGGGGAGCCGGCCGCCGGGACCTCCTGGGTCTTTCCCGCTACCTGCCCCCGAAAACGACCCTCGTCACCCCTCAGGCCCCCTTTCCAGGCAGACCATGGGGCTACGGCCCGGGCTGGGCCTGGTACCGATACGTGAGCGAGGACCAGGTGGTGGATGAAACCCTGGAGGAATCGCTCTCCAAGCTGAACGCATTCCTCTCGGCACTTCCGGAGGCCCTCCCGTTCCAACCGGGCTCCATCAACCTGGGAGGCTTTTCCCAGGGAGGGACCACCAGCTACGCCTTCGCGCTCCGCCACCCCGGGCGGATTCCACACGTCATCAACCTGAGCGGGTTTCTCGTGAACAGCCCCGCAGTGGAGCTCTCCCCGGCCACGGTCCAGGGGACGCGCTTCTTCTGGGGGCACGGGGAACGAGATCCGGCCATTCCCTACGAGCTGGCCATCAGGGGGAGGGGGAAGCTGAACGAGGTGGGGGCCGACCTGACGACCTTCGACCACCCCTCGGGCCACACCATCACGCCGGATGAGATCCAGACGCTGGTCCGTTGGCTCACCGAGGGCGGAGAGCCCTCCTGACCGGGACCCGGAGCGAGGCTACTCTTCCGAAGCCGGCAGGACCCGCTCCACCGTCTCCAGGAGTTCCTGGAGGGAAAAGGGCTTCGCCAGCGTCGCACTGGCCCCGAAGAGCTGGGCATCCAGAAGAGGCCCCCCCTCCTCGGCTGTGCCGGCACCGGAGATGGCCACGATGGGGAGGTCAGGGTCCTCCCCCCGTAGCTCCTGGATTGTCTCGATCCCTTCCTTTTCGGGCATGAGGATGTCGGTGATGACCAGATCGGCCGCATGCTCCCGTATCAGCCCGAGCCCCACTGCTCCGTCCTCTGCCGTCCACGCTTCGTGGCCGGCGCGCTGCAACGCCTTTCGCAGGCTATCCCGAAGCTGAGCATCGTCGTCCACGATGATGATCTTTGCCATATGTCAGTCCCGAGGATGGGATGGAGGAGTGCCCTCACGATGACGGGCGGTAGGCTCCGCCCTTGTGAAACCCAATATACACCTGAACGCAGGTTGAAGCTGCCTCCGCGGGTCAGGGCTGTGCGCCCCCGCGCCCGGCACTCTCCGCGTACCCGGTGAGCTCGGCGTATCCCCGGCCCGAGAGCTCTCCATCCGGGCCCCGACCGTGGACGTCCAACGCACCCTCCCAGTACCTGAAGGTGAGGAGCACCTCCTGATCCTGGACTCTGGGCCGTAGCTCCAGATCCACTCCCTCGCTGGGAACCTGCAGACTCCATCGGGAAGGATACTCCGTCCCGTCCACCGGACTCCGCCAGCGATCCAGAACCGTGAGCTCCACATCCTCGCCTGAGAGGGTCCGGGTGGCGCCGTCCCTCTCCACGACGATCCCGTAATCGTGGGGGTCGGGGCTCCCATCCCTCCGGCGGAGCTCGAAGTACATGAGCTCCCGACCATCATCGAGTTGCAGCGCGAACCAGTCCCATCCCACCTGCCCGTCCCCCAGAGCGGAGGTGCTCCACTCCCGGTCCATCCACGCCTCCCCCGTCACCTCCACCCTTCGGTCCCCGAAACGGACCGTGCCCTCTGCGGGCAGGCGAGTGAACGAGTAGTAGTACGAGGCGTTGCCGGGCTCAGGCCCTTTAGGAGACCATCCGTCCTCCCCCTGCGGCACCAAAGGCTTACCGGACCGCAGGAGCAGCTCCAGACCCACCTCCTCGGTCTCGGCGGACACACGGAGGGGAAAGAGGTCGTCCCCGTGGGACTCCAGGGTCCAATGATCCACCCACACCCGGAAGGGTTCCGCCTGGGCTCCAGCCATCCCCACCGCCCCTCGGGCCATCCGCTCGAAGGACCGGTGCCGGCCACCGTCCACATCGGTGACGGCGAAGTGGGCCAGATAGACCTGCCGGGTACTCCACTCCGACTCCTCTTCCGGGGGGTCCGGGCTCAGCGCAGATCGGAAGAAGGTCACCTGGAAGCCGAAGGACTCCTCCCCCGGACCGTCCAGGTGTCCGGTGACGTACCACCACTCCGTCCGGTAGTCGGGGTGGGGTCCGTGATCCTCTGGAAAGCGGAACGCCCGGGGGGCCTCGGCCCTGGCGAAACCCTCTGCAGGCTCCCCGGAGAGGACGTCCACCGCGGAAAGGAGGCCTCCCGTCTCCGGCTCGGGACTGGGGGCCGAGAGGAACAGGCCATAGAGCACCGCCGTCCCCGCCAACACTCCGGCCACAGCCCACGCCACGAGCCACCGCCTGCGTCTGCTCCTCCGGTGCGGCACCGTCACTCCCCCCTCAGGACCACTGAAGGGGCCCTGCTAACGGTTCGCCAGGCCGCCGGGAGGGCCGCCAGGACGGACCCCAGAAAGGCCAGAGCCAACGCCTGCCCCACCACCCCGGGCGTGAACACCATGTCCACCGTCCACCCGAAGGAGCGCCGGTTCACCACGTGGACCAGAAGGCCTGCCGCGCCCAAGCCCAGGGGCAGCGCCAGGAGGGCGGAGACCGCCCCCATCACTCCGGTCTGGAGCAGGACGAGCCACCCGAGCTGGGAGGGCGTCACCCCCAGGGAGCGGAGAACCCCGAGCTCCGGGCCCCGTTCGAGCTGAAGGGCGAGGAGGGCCCCCAGGACCCCCACGAAGGCCACGGCGAAGACCAACGTCTGGAGAACGGTGGTGATCCGGAAGGTCCGATCGAACACCTCCAAGGTCCGCTCCCGAAGCTCGGTGTGGGAACGGAGGGAGAGGGCCGTCTCAGGCGGGAGGCTTTGCCGGGCTCGGTCCAGGGCCTCCTCCACCCCCGTTCCGTCTCGGAAGTGAAGGCCCACCGAGGTGACCCCCTCGTCGTCCCAGTGGCTCCCGTAGACGCTCCGGGCGAGAACGGCCACCCCTCGGTCGCTCCCGTAGTCGCGGAACAGCCCGAAGACCGGAAAAGGACGGAGCCCGGCGTGGGTGAGGAGGGCAAGCGAGTCGCCTACCGTGAGCCCCTTCCGGAATGCCAGCGCCTCCGAGAGGAGAAGCCCCTCGTCCCCCTGGAGGATCCGGTCCACGGCATCGTCCGTTCCAGCCAGCATGAGATAGTCCACTCCCGCCCCCCCTCCGC
>SKZC01000154.1 GCA_007127575.1 Gemmatimonadota bacterium | reverse complement strand
GTCGACGGCCTACGGAAAGTAACGCGACATCCTGTAGGGACCTTTCGGCGGTCGGTCCGCGCCTTCCGGCAGGGATTCCCCACGGCTAACGGGGGGCGATGAGCTCCTCCTAGAGCTCCGCCAACTAACGATTCATCCGTTCGTTGCGTATTCCGGTAAAGCAGACCACCCGGTCCCGTGCATCCCGACCACCTGGGAGCCAACCACACCGAGCCGGGAACGCCCGCCACGTCGCTCGAATGTACGCGGACTTCCGCAACGAGGTACTAGGCCGGCTCGAGCGGTGACCAGGAGTACCCGCACGAAAGGGCGCGCCAGAACTTCTCCCGGCTCACCCGCCTTTGCGAATCGATCCAGAACCGCGGCTATCTATCCACGTCCGCGGCGGATGGGGAGATTCGAGAGTTTTTCCTCAAGCGAGGTAACGACTACTGGTTCGTGGTGGAGGCCGGGATGCATCGGACGGCGGTCCTTTCCGCTCTCGGTCATGAGAGGATCCGAGCCACCTTCTACGGGAACCACCCCCGAGCGATCGACCTTGCCGACCTGGAAAACTGGCCGCAGGTCAGGGCGGGGATATACGAGCCGGAGCTCGCGGAGAGCTTTTTTCTAAGGTATTTCAGCCCGGATCCTCCCATGGTCGAACCGCGGTCGGATGCTTCCCGTGGCCATCGCGGTTCGTCCTCCCGACCTCAGGGCTCCGGCCAAGCTTGACCGGGTGCGCGGCCGCCCCTTCCTGGATGCTCTCATACTGGAACATGGTCACAACCCGGAGGAGGGTGCGGTGGCGGCGCTCCCGTTCGCTCGACTCCGCACGCGGGTCCATGAGGCGTTCGAACTCGTCCCGGTCCACGTGTTCCCACAGCCGCGAGCTCGACCGATCGAGGCAAAGCCGACGAAAATCCTCCCGTTTCGCCTCCAGCCAATTCGCCCGCTGTCCTCCCCGCCATCCCCTCGTGGGTTCTGAATCCCCGAGCCCCACCTTTCGGCCCAGGGAACGCGCCCGCCTTCGAGCTGATCGCAACCCACGTTTTAACAGCGCGCTCACGTTCAGGAGCCGGGGGTTTTGTTGCTTCCACGGGGAATCCGAGGGAAATCTGAACAGTTCCGGGGAGAGGAGCTTCAGCAACTCGTACGGAATATGTTCCGTAAACCGGCGATCCGCCGGTATGGCGAAGGCGGCCTCCACATACGGCCGGATGCAGAAGGGAGAGTACACGCTGTGGTAGGGCGTGGCCTGCCGGAAGTTGTTCCCGGCCCACCGCCTCAAGCGCTCACTCAGGTAGAAGACCTCGGGTACATCCACCGGACCGAACCCGTCGCCCAAGGCTCGGTCGACGAACTCGTCCAGATATCCCGTCACCCGCGCGGCTCCTTCGGGCCGGAGGAGCGTGCCGGCCCCGGCCCGTTCCCGAACGCTGGCGTTCAGGAACGCCTTCGCGCCTCTCCCGTCCGGGGCGCTGAACAGGAACTCCTGTTCCGTGAACTTGCCCCGGGCGGCCTCGCCGCCGGCGCCATAGAGATGCAGGCTCAGGGACGAGAGCGTGGACGGAGCCAGAAAGGCGGTCCGGATATGCTCCAGGGTGGCAAGGCCGTCGGTCTGGGAAACGAATCTCCGGCTCACTCGGTCCCAGTCTTCGCAAACGGTCTCGGGATCCATCTCGGGGCCGGTCCGATGAGAAAGCTCGAAATGTCTGGCGATCCCCGTCCCGATCTCCAGGTCGGGGGATCCGGACGTACCGGCCGTGAAGTATTCCGCCTCCACGTTGTACTTGAGAAGGAGGGCCACCATCATCCTGCTGTCGCGGCCTGCCGTGATCGGGCATTCGACCTTGGGCAGGTAGTTGGACAGCACGCGGAGCCTGGTGCCGAGCTCGTCCGCAACCTGGGCGACATCGTCCCGCGACAGGCGGCGTACGGTGCGGCGTGCGAGCTGGGACCGGGGATAGTAGCTGGACTTCTCCACCTGGTGGGGGCCGGCCCAGCGCCAATGAGCTCCCGCGGGCACGACCCGTACTCCCTGGTTCAGGGTTCGATCTCCACCCACGAATCCCATTCCCAGGAACATGCTGGCTCCGAGCGGGTCCAGCGATGAAGCGTTGCCCAGCCGCTCCAGGAGGTGCACGCTGTTGCTCACGAGCCAGCCGACTCCGGTCTCGAGCGCGAAGACAGGGTACACCCCGAACGGGTCGGTGATCAGCTCCATCGAGCCCTCTTGAAACCGGACGCGGGCTGCCACGAACTGCCCCTCGAGCCGGCTGGGCAGCTGCCTCCAATGCCGTGCGAGGTCCGTGGCGTCGTGCGCCCTCAAGCGGTCCGTCGAATCCACGGGGCAGCCGTCGAAGAGGGTGACCTCCTCCCTTGTCGCGGAGACGTAGACTCTGGGCGCGGCCACCGCCGGAGAAACCTGTACGGTGGCCACGAACGGACCGTGACCCGAGGATGTCACCGTCACCGTGCCGGGGTCGAGGAAGGGATAGACCCGGTGTAGCTGGCGGAGGGACTCCTCCAGTCGAGGACGGTCAGCGGGGGCCAGGTTCCACCCCATTACGAAGGTGTTCATTCGATGATGCTCCGGCCCGGTGGGTCCAGGGTGGGCTGCCTTGTTCTTGGACGCGCAAGATCCATGCCCTTCTTGCGGTGGGAGCTTGCACGGCGAGTCTCTTCCGGAGCGCCGGGTGGCATCTGCTTAACCTCAAAGGCATCGCGGTCATGAGGATACGAGTGCCTCGTAGAGCTCCGCCAACCGGGCGTTCAGCCGTTCGTCGGAGTACTCGCTCTTCACACGCGTCCGCTCCGCCCGGCCCATGGCCGGCCAATCCTCGGGCCGGTCGATCAAGTGGACGATGCGATCGGCCAGGGCGCCCACATCCCGCTCCGGCACCAGGTAGCCGGAGACTCCGTCCTCCACGAGCTCCGGGATCCCGCTGTGCACCGTGCTCACCACGGGAAGCCCGCTGCCCATGGCTTCCTTGAGGACGTTGGGAATTCCCTCCTGGTCTCCGCTCGCGGCCGTGAGGCTGGGCGCGATGAGGATGTGGGCTTCCCGGAGGACGGTCGCGACCTCCTCCCGGTTCCGTGCACCCAGAAGCGGACCTCCGCGTCCAGGTCCAGTTCGGAAGCGAGACGGTGCAGGCTGCCCCGGAGGGGGCCGTCGCCGACGACGGTGTGGTGTACGGGGCGGTCCGATTTCTTGACCCGGGCCACAGCCTTCAAAGCGTCCGCCATCCCTTTTTCTCGATCAACCGGCCGATGCTGATGAGCCGTGTGGTCCCGTCTCCGGAGCCCATGCGCTCGCAGAACTCCAGGTCGGAGATCCGGACGCCCGAACGATGCACCCGAACCCGGGAAGGAGGACATCCCTCCCCGATCAGCCGCTTCGCGAAGTGCTCGCAGACGGGGAGGAACACGTCTCCCTTTCGGAAGAGGTCATGGTAGGCGCCGGCGTTCTCGTCCTTGGAGAGGTCCGAGCCGCGAAAGGAGACGACGAGCTTCCCGTCGAGGGCGCCGATCTCCCGGAGGGTCAATGCCCGAAGCCCCAGCCGCCCGAACTGACAATGGACGACATCGTACCGCTCCGTGCCGAGAAAGGTGGCTCCGGCGTGGAGGAGGGAGAGGGACCGGGCGGAGCGCCCGTATCGATGGACGTTCAGTGATCGGCCCAGGACCACGGGGTGTCGCCAGGCTCCTGAGCGGGTCACGGTGGAGAGCGCTCTGGAGAGGCGCCGGGATCGCTGCCGGGGGATGCCCAGGTACCGAGGTTGCGTATTCCAACGAAGTGGCCCCCCCAGTCCAAGGGAAGTGGCCCGGGCATTCCAGAGGAAGTGGCCCACCCAATGGGAGGCGAGAAGCCCAGGCATCGGAGCGAAGCGACGCTGGCGGCGTGATTACGCCGTAGCGGTCTGAGATGGATCGGTGTTGGGCTTGGTTCGACGCATCGATTCTCCTTTCAGTGTGATGCGGTGG
>SKZC01000166.1 GCA_007127575.1 Gemmatimonadota bacterium | reverse complement strand
CTGGGCCGTAGTCCACCCCGTAGTTGGGATAGCCCCTGGACTCCTGAGCCACCCGGATGAGGCTGAGGCTGTTGTCGTTGTAAACCACGGTTAGGAAGGGCAGGTCCTCCCGGATGCATGTCTCCAACTCAGCCACCCGCATCCCGAACCCGCCGTCTCCGACGGTGGCCAGGATGGGTACGTCGCGTCTGGACTTCCGGAGGGCCATGGCCCCGGGAAAGGCGTACCCCATGGACGAAAGGCCGTTGGACTCGAAAAAGGTGAGTGGAGAGAAGCTCTTCCACGCCTGGGAGGTGATGTACTTGATGGAGCCCACGTCGGTGAGGTGAATCGTCTCCGGGGGGAGCAGCTCCCGGAGGCGCAGGGTGAGCTCGTACGGCGAGATCCCCGGGCCCGACCGGGTCCCTTCGGGTCGGAGGCGGGAGCGCAGTTGGTTCCGGAACGCCTCCAGCCGCCCCTCTTCCCACTGGTAGGAGCCGATGGAGGACGAGAGGCCATCCAGGATCTCCGGGACCGGGCCCACGCATTCGTGATCCGGAACGTACTCATCGGCGGCGATGGAGACCGGACCCACGTTCACCATCCTCATGGTGTGGTGCCAGAGCTTGTCCGATTCCACCGGCTCGAACCCCAGCCCCACCAGAAGGTCCGACTCCTCGAAGAGCTCCACGATGATCGAATCGCCGGCCACCCCGGCACACACTCCGTGGAAGAGAGGGTGATCTTCCGGCACGATCCCCTTGGCCTTCGGTGTGGCGAAGACCGGTACCCCCATGGATTCCACGAACCGGAGCACCGCTTCCCGGTCCTCATGGGGGTGGAGATCGAGCCCTACCACCACCACCGGCCGCTCGGCGTCCTGCAGAAGCTGGGCCATCCGCTCCAGCTCTTCACGAGAAGGTACGGACGTCTCCTGAGGGACGGCCGACTCCGTGTGCCGAGGGGCGCCCCCCTCCCGCTCCGGCTCACCACCCACGTCCCTGGGGATGGCAATGTGGACGGGGCCCATTCGGGGTCGGAGGCTGGTCCGGAAGGCCTCCCGCACCTTTTCCTCCGTGCGGGTACCGTCCAGGGTGATGGCCATCTTCGTGAACTTCCCGTAAATCCCGTTCAGGTCCAGGTTCTGGTGGGTGGCCACTGGAGCCGCCTGGGTGGAGAGAGATGCCGTCACCGCAATCATGGGCGATCGGTCGAGGTAGGCGTTGGCCACGCCCAACGTCATGTTCATGGCCCCGGGCCCCAGGGTGGAGACGCAGACCCCCGGATTCCGGTCCATCTGCCCCTGGACGTCGGCCATGAAGGCCGCTGTCCCCTCATCCCGGACCAATGTGAACTCGATCCCAACAGCCCGAGCCGCCTCGATGAAGTCCAAGATCTCTCCGCCGGGAAGTCCGTACATCTGGCGCACGCCCTCGTCGTAGAGCGTCCGCGCCGCCACCTCCGCGCACGTGGCCATACCCACCCTCCCTCTCGATTTCGTGAAGTTCCGCACCACCCGTTCCGGGGCGAGGAGTCGCCTCCGGGGCGGTATCGGCTGGGGAGCATATTCCTACCGTCCCGTCGCATCAAGGGCCCCACTTCTCCGAGCCGTGTTGAGATGAGGTTGTCGGCGGTGTGACGCGGCCTGGCAAGGTGGGCCCCACCCCTCGGCGTGCCGCCGTCCCGGGCGGCCCCGAGAATGGAACTCCATACGCCAAAGGATGTATGAGTTTTCACTTGCGTCCCCGTGGAATTGTGGGTATATCTCTACAGTTCGGACACATCCCTGGCTGCGGGTCGATGGAACGTCCCCGGCTCGGTGACTGTACTCATTGAGAAGCAGGGAGTCTCCCGCCGGGCCGGATCCGGGTCCGGGGTGACGATGAATGAACGCCATGGATACTGAGGAGGGGTGGACGTTATGAAGTCGGTCACCGCAACCGTTTCGGCCGCGTTGGGCGGGATCGCCCTGGTGTTGGCCGTCGGGACGTCCGGGGAGGTAGGAGAGCAACCAGGGGAGCCGCTGGCCTTCGCACAGGTGGAGCCCGTATCCGCCTCCGAGGCATCGGTCGGCTCCAATGAGAGAGCTGCCACCCGCCTGCAGACCCTGGATGGATCCCCTCCTACCGATACCTCTGCATCAGCCCCTGACGACCCCTCCGCCATCGACGAAGAGGCTCTCACCAGCGTAGTGCAGCGCTACTGCGTGGCATGCCACAATGATGTCCTGGAAACGGGGACCCTCTCGCTTCAGGGCTACAGCGTAGAGGAGGCGGTGGATCAGGCGGAGATCACGGAAAAGATGATCGCCAAGCTCCGTGCCAACATGATGCCTCCCCCCGGGATGCCCCGTCCCGCCGGAGACACGTTGGTGACGTTGGTTGAGACTCTGGAGGGCGAAATCGACCGAGCCGGCGCCGACAATCCCGGCTTTCGGAGCTTTCAGCGCCTGAACCAGGCGGAATACGAGCGGGCCATCGACGACCTCCTGGGCCTTGAGGTTCGGGCCGCTAACTGGCTGCCCCCGGACATGCGGATGTCCAACTTCGACAACATCGTCGATGTCCAGATGCTCTCCCCCACGGTGCTCAACGCGTACCTGAGCGCGGCCAGCGAGATCAGCCGCCTCGCCGTCGGCGATCCCAACGCCTCCCGCCGGACGGTGACGTACACCAGCTCCGGCTACCTTTCCCAGTGGGAGCGGGTGGACGGCGCTCCGTACGGGACCCGCGGCGGGATGGCCGTGACGCACAACTTCCCGGCGGATGGCGAATACGTCTTCGTCATGACCTTCGAGCAGACCACCACGGGGCAGGGGTATCCGGGCCAGATCGCCCGCTTCGAGCAGTTGGAGGTTTCCATCAACGGGGAACGGGTGGCGCTCCTGGACGTGGATCAGTGGATGAGCGTCTCCGACCCGACCGGCATCACCATGCGAACGGAGCCCATCTTCGTTCCCGCCGGCCCCCAGAACGTGGCGGCCGCCTTCGTGAAGCGAACGGATGGGCCTATGGAGGACCTGCTCTCCCCCCACGATTGGTCGCTGGCCGATCGGCATACGGGGATCCGCGGCTACGGGCTCACTCTGCTGCCGCACCTCCGGGACCTCATCGTCGATGGTCCCGAGGAGCCGATGGGCGTCTCAGACACCCCGGTCCGGGACCGGATCTTTTCCTGTCGGCCCACTAGTGCCGAGGAGGAAGAGCCCTGCGCCCGAGCGATCCTCAAGGATCTAGCCACCGACGCGTTCCGGCGTCCAGTAGGGGACGGGGAGCTGGATGCTCTCATTCGTTTCTACCACGAAGGCGCTGCGGAGGACGGCTTCGAGGAAGGTATCCGGCTGGCGCTGCAGGCCATCCTGGCGAGCCCCCGATTCGTCTTCCGGTTGGAGGAACAGACGGAGGAGGCGGAGGCCGGCGAGGTGTATGCCATCTCCGACATGGATCTGGCCTCCCGGCTTTCCTACTTTCTCTGGGCGCTTCCCCCCGACGACGAGCTGGTGGAAGTGGCCACAGAGGGGCGTCTGAATGATCCGGACGTGCTGCGGGAGCAGGCGGAAAGAATGCTGGCCGACCCTCGTGCGGAGGCTCTGGCCACCCGCTTCGCAGCGCAGTGGCTCCGCCTACACGATCTGGAGGAAATCAGCCCCGACGCCTTCTGGTATCCGGACTTCGATCAGCAGCTCCGGCAGTCCATGCGGAGAGAGACGGAGCTCTTTTTCCACAACCTGGTGCAGGAAGATCGGAGCGTTCTGGAGCTGTTCACCGCCGACTACACCTTTGTGAACGAGCGGCTCGCCAGTCACTACGGCATCTCCGGCGTCCGGGGGGATCACTTCCGGCGGGTGGAGTACAGGGACGAACGGAGGAGGGGAATCCTTGGGCACGGGAGTATTCTCACTTCCACCTCCCATGCGAACCGGACCTCTCCCACCGATCGCGGGAAATGGGTCATGGAGGTGCTCCTGGGCACCCCGCCGCCGCCCCCGCCCCCCGT
>SKZC01000091.1 GCA_007127575.1 Gemmatimonadota bacterium | reverse complement strand
GTGACCCCGTACCCCGCCGCCGCTTCCCTCACGACTTCCGACTCGTCCCGCTTCCGGGTCATGGCTCCTCCTCTCCCAGGTTGTCCAAGACAAGTTGGCCAATATGGGCCCTGGAGTCCAGGGAGCCATCGAATGTGGCTTCGTCCGGAAGTCATGGACGCTCTCCGATGATCGCTGGGAGTGCGAATTGATCCATTCGGCTGAATTTCGCGAAACCTTCAGTACCCAACGTTAAACGCCCCTTTATGTCACGGGCAGCTTGCGGATAGTGGGTCGGGGCTCCCATGATTCTCGTGTAGGTGCGCAATCAGGACCATGTCCCGGGTCGGTCCGCGGCCCCGGTCGGGGCTCCTTTCCGGAGGTATCCCGCCATGACCCAGGGCGACGGCCGTACGGACGACCGCACCGTCGAACGACACCTGCGGGCTGCCGTTGAGTCGTCTCCCAGCGGGCTCTTGATGGTCGACCCGGAGGGCCGGATCGTTCTTGTGAACCGCGAGATCGAGCGGCTTTTCGGCTACTCCCGGGAAGAGCTGTTGGGGCGATCGGTGGACCTCCTCGTGCCCGAGGAGATGCGTGGAGGCCACGGTGCCTTCCGCGAGTCCTTCCTCCAGGATCCGAAGGTCCGGGCCATGGGGGCGGGCAGGGACCTCTTCGGACTCCGGAAAGATGGGGAGCGGGTGCCCGTGGAGATCGGGCTCACCCCTGTGGCCACGGAGCAGGGGATGTTCGTTCTCTCCGCCGTCGTCGATATCAGCGAACGGCGTCGGGCGGAGGCCCGCTTCCGGGTCGCCGTGGAAGCGTCGCCCGCCGGGGTGGTCATGGTGGACGGGCAGGGCCGGATCGTTCTGGTCAACGAGGAGGTGGAGCGTCTCTTCGGATATGACCGGGAGGAGCTGATCGGGCAGTCCGTCGAGGTTCTCGTTCCGGAGCGATTCCGGAAGGAGCATCCGGGGTTCCGGGAGGCCTTCCACCGTGACCCAGACACCCGGTTTATGGGGGCGGGCAGGGAGCTCTTCGGCCTCCGGAAGGACGGGAGCGAGGTCCCGGTGGAGATCGGTCTCAACCCCATCGAGACCGACGAAGGGCTCTTTGTCCTCTCATCCATCGTGGACATCAGCGAGCGGAAGCGGGAGGAGGAGGAACGACAGCGGCTGGAACAGCAGCTCCGGCAGGCGCAGAAGATGGAGGCGGTGGGGACCCTGGCCGGGGGCATTGCCCGCGACGTCAACAACATCCTGGGGGGGATCCAGGGCTACGCCGAGCTGGTGCGGGACGAGGTCCAGGATGAGCGGCTTCAGGCGGACCTGGACGAGCTTCTGGGCTTCGTCCAGCGTGGGAAGGCGCTCGTCCAACGCGTCCAGGCCTTCGGACATCGACGGGAGACCACGAAGGCGCCGGTTTCCCTGGACGGTCCTGTGCGGGAGGTGGCCCGGCTCCTCCGCTCCAGCGTGGGACCCCACGTCCAGATCACCACCCGGGTCGATCCGGACCTTCCCCGTGTCCTGGCCGATTCCGCGGCGATGCACCAGGTCCTGATGAACCTGGCCATGGACGCCGCCCACGCCATGCCCGAGGGAGGCGAAGTCACCATCGAGGTGACCTCATCGTATCTGACGGACAGCGCCGCCCGGCAACGTCCCGGCCTCCGTGAGGGGATGCACGTTGTCGCGTCGGTGCGGGATACGGGGACCGGAATCCGCGACGAGGTGAAGGAACGGGTGTTTGGACCTTTCTTCACGACCAAGGAGCCCGGACAGGGCAGCGGTCTGGGCCTGGCAATCGTGCACGGGATCATCCAGGAGCATGAGGGCGTGGTAGAACTGGAGAGCACCGTGGGTCAGGGCACCACAATCCAGGTGATGCTTCCCGCAGTGGATCTCCCGGAACTGGAGGAAGAGAAGGCCCAGGAAGTTCCTCGGGGAAGGGGCGAGCGGATCCTCTACGTGGACGACGAGCCGGGTCTGGTGGCCGTGGGGAAGCGGCGGCTCATTGGAATCGGGTACGAGGTGGTGACGGCCGGGGACGGTGAGAAGGCGCTGGAGATCTTCCATGAGGATCCGGATGGGTTCGCCGCAGTGATAACCGACTATCTGATGCCCGGCATGAACGGCACCCAGCTCGCCGCTGGGATCAGCCGTCTTCGGCCGAAGCTTCCCATCATTCTGTTGACAGGGTACGTGGAGAATCTTCCCGAAGAAGAGATCCGGGCCTTCGGCGTAACCCGGGTCCTTTCGAAGCCGGCCACCATCCAGGAGGTGGGTACGGTGCTCCGGACCGTGATCGACGACTCGGGCGTCGCCAAAGAAGGAGAGAGCTGATGGTGCCGGTGCGGCGGCGGGCGCCACCCACCTCCTACCGCCGCAGGGGCTCGTCCAGGAGGTCCCAGCCGTAGGCGGCGGCCACCCGGGCCTCGATCTCCTGGATCACCGCGCCTCCGTTGTCTGCGTTGGTGAGGACGGCGAGCCCGTACCCCTTTCGGAGGTGCCCCACGATCCGCCCCCGAAAGCCCCGGTTGGAGCCTCCGTGGCTGAAGTACCACCCCTCGCCCCGCTTCTCCACGGTGAAGCCCACGCCGAAGGGTCCCACCCCCACCGGGGTCACCATCTCCAGCGCCTGAGCCCGGTCCAGAACCTTCCCCTCCGGACCCTGCAACGCCTCCTGCACTTCCACTACGAAGCGGGCCAGGTCCTCGGCGGTGGTCCAAAGACCTGCGGCGGCCAGCTCCGGGTAGACGTGCCAGGGCGCCTCCCGGACCTGTCCCCCGCCGTCGTGGGCTCGAGCAGCGCGCTCCTCCCAGCTTTCCGGGAGGGGCTGCCGGTAGGTGCTGGCGTCCATCCCCAGCGGATCCAGGACCAGGTGGCGCATGAGCTCGACGAAGGGGAGACCGGTGAGCTCCGTCAGAGCGAGCTGCATGATGGTGGAGCCTCCCCCGGAGTATTTGTAGGCCTGGTAGGGGGGGCGGGCGAAGAGGACCGGCCCCACATTGGAGGGACCTTCGCCATCGAGGATCTCCACCACCTCCGGTCGGGGCGCCGCCGGATCGTACCCGGGGAAACCGAAGCCGTCGTCCGCCCCGGGGGTATGGCTGAAGAGGGCCCGGGGGGTTACCGGAGTGCCCCGGTTGTGCCGGCTTTCCGGAACCTGCCAGCTCCGGAGGAGGAGGTTCACGTCCCCATCCAGATCCAGCCGTCCCTCCCGGGCCAGGCGGAGCGCGGCCATGGCGGTGACCGGCTTGCTGATGGAGGCGGCCTGAAAGAGGGTCCCCTCCTCCACAGGCGTTCCGGTCTCCACATCCGCCACCCCGTAGCCCCGGGTCCAGTGAATCCGGCGGTCCCGGATCACCGCCACGCTCACCCCTGGCACCCCGGCGGCCTCCATCAACTCCTGGAGAGAGAGCCCCGCCGGCCCCTCGGCTCCCACCTCTCGGGGCGCCTCCACCCGGGCCATGAAGTGGCTCGGGTCGTCCGGGGGTGAAGGTCGCTCCTGGAGGGCCGCCAGGAGGGGGCTGGGAAGGTGGAGCAGGAGGAGGGAGAGAACCAAGAGAGGGGTCGGGGACGGCGCGGTGCGGACCATGGGAAACCAAGGGGGTCGGTGGAGAGGACAGGGGCGTCGCAGACCCAATATAGGGGCCCCGCCTCCGGCGTGCCCCTCCTTCCCCGATCCCTGCACGTCTCCGATGACCTTCGCGGCTTGCTCGCCTACGTGATCAGGGGCATGGCAGTGGGAGTTCAGCCCGATCGGGGAGTTGCCTCACAGCCGGTGCCCTGCTACATGGTACACTCATCAACCCGGCTTATTCACGAGAGAGATAGGGGTGCCTTAGTCGTAACGGAAAAAGCCCATGGCGCATCTTCCTGCGCCGCAATAAGATGGGGGTGTCGAGACCACACCTTCATCACGGAGCCGGAAAACACGCCATGGGTGAAGTTCAAGGTACGCTGTTTCGGTTGGATTGCAACAAGTCGGTCCGGGTGGAGG
>SKZC01000189.1 GCA_007127575.1 Gemmatimonadota bacterium | reverse complement strand
GGCTACCTCCAGATCGTCTTCGCAGCCGTCTGGGGGTTTCTCTTCTTCCTGGAGATCCCCGACCGGTGGACCGTCACCGGCGCCGGGATCATCGTGGCGTGCACCTACCTCATCTCCCGCATCCGGACCCCATCGCCGCCTCGCTCCGGGGAAAAGTGAACGCAGTTCAGGGCTATTACGCTGCTAGATAAAGCGCGTCGTTGACGTCTCTGGTAGTTCAGTTTACACTGTTCACCATCATGGCCGATCAACGGGAACGGATTCTGGACTGCGCCTGCCGCCTCTGCCTGGACGAGGGGCTGGACGGGTTTTCCATGCGAAGGCTGGCCCGGGCGGTAGGGGTCACCGCTCCGGCCCTCTACCGCCACTACGGGAGCAAGGAGGAGGTGCTCCTGGAGGTGGTGAACGAGGCCTACCGCCTTCACATGGAGTACCTCTCCCGGGCGCTGGAAGGCGGGACCGCTCTGGAACGCTTCCGGATGGCCGGGGCGGCCTATTTGGACTTCGCCCTGGAGCAGCCCCGCTACTACGAGCTCATGTACAGCTACGCGGAGGCACTGGGGCTGGAGACCATTCCCGACGAGACCCTGGCCCGGGCCCGGGCCGTGGGGCACTTCTGGCGGGACCGGGTCCGGGAGGTCATGGCCGCCGGTCACCTCAAGGAAGGGGATCCGGACCAGGTCTCCACCACGCTCTGGTCGCTGGCCCACGGCGTGATCTCCCTCTACCTGCAGGGCCTGCTACCCCTGGATGAGGAGGCCTTTCGGACCTTCACCCACCTGGCCTTCCTCCGGCTTCTCACCGGGCTGGCCACCGGGGACTACCATGAGGAACTGGAGATGGAGCTCCGGGAGTCCGGCGCGGAGCAGGCCCTGGTGGGAGCGCTGGACCCCGAGGTGGTTGCCCGGAGCCGGACCACCTGGGGTGGGTCCCACGATGGCGGCTCCACGGAGGACTCCGAGTCGACGGCCACCACCGAACCCCCTCGAGAGCTCGAAACTTCCCGGGAGGGGGACTCGTAGGTGGACCCGAGCCGGCGATTTCGGCCATGGAGGAGGCGGTTCGTCGTACCACCGTGAGGGCGGGCAATCCCGTTCAAGGGGGAGATCCTGGAAGATGAAGAACGGCGCAAGAATGAAGGATAGGGAACGAAGGGGCCGGACGTGGCGCTGGCTCCATCTCTTGGCGGCTTCCGCGCTCCTGGCCGGAGGGGGGATGGGGATGGCCGCCTCCGAAGTTCAGGGGCAGGACGCCCCCGGGCTGGAGGCGCCGCCACTCACCCTGGGGGGAGCGGTGGAGCGAGCCCTGGATCGTAACCGGGACATCCGGGAGGCCCGCTTCGGGTTGGAGCAGGCCGAGGCCCAGGTCTCCGAGGCGTGGGGCGAGGTCTACCCCCGGGTGGACCTCAGCAGCAGCTACACCCGGAATCTGGCCCCGGCGGTGAGCTTTCTTCCCGCCATCCTCTTCGACCCCGAAGCGGATCCCGACGAGCTCCTGAGGGTCCAGTTCGGGGCCGACAACCAGTGGATGGGCCAGATCCAGGTGGAGCAGCCCCTCTTCGAGGCCCGGGCCTTCATCGGGGTGGGGGCGGCGGGGCGCTATGAAGAGCTCCAGAGCGAGGTGGTTCGGGCCCGGGTTCAAGAGGTGGTGACCGGCGTCAGGGGGCTCTACTACGATCTCCTCCTGGCCCAGGAGCAAGCCCGCCTCATCGAGGAGTCGGTTCGCCGGGTCCAGGAGTCCCTGGCCGAGACCCAGGCCCTCCAGCAAGAGGGGCTGGCCTCGGACTACGAAGTCCTTCGCCTGGAGGTGGAGCTGGCCAACCTTCGACCCAGCCTGCGCCGAGCCGAGAACGCCTACGCTCAGGCCCGCCGGGAGCTGGCGCTGGAGCTGGAGCTGGAGGACCCCGAGTCCATTCGGGTGACCGGCTCGCTGGCTGAGATGGATCTGGCGGACCCGGCGGAGAACAGCCCCGAAAACCGAGCCATCCTGGAGTTCGCCGGAGTGGCGCTGGACGGACCCACCACTCAGGACGCCCTTCTGGAGGCGGCGTACACGGGAAGCTCCCGGCTGCGTCAGGCCGCAGCTCAGGAAGATCTGCGGCAGGCTGAGCTCCGCGTGGAGCAGGCGGAGTACCTCCCCCGGGTTTCCCTCTTCGGGAGCTGGCAGGTCCAGGCCCAACAGGACGGCTCGCCGGAGTTTTTCGGCTCCGGACCCCAGCGGGGATACGCCCGGAACGTGGGAGTCCAGGTCACCATCCCCCTCTTCACCGGCCGTCAGCGAGGAGCCCGGGTGAGCCGGACCCGGGCGGCGTTGAACGAGGCCCGGGTGGAGACCGAGCAGGCACGGGAGCGGACGGCCCTGGAAATCCGAAACCTCCTGGAAGACGTGGAGGAGGCGGAGCTCCGGGCCCAGGGGCAGGCGCTGGCGGTGCGCCAGGCGCGACGGGGTTACGAGATCGCCTCGGCGGAGTTCCGGGAGGGGACGCTGAGCCACCTGGAGCTCACCGACGCCGAGGTGGCCCTCCGGGAGAGCGAGTTCAATTACGCCGAGGCGGTCCACGACTACCTCACAGCCCGGTCCCGACTGGATCAGGCGGTGGGCCAGGTCCCGATGGTGGACGCCCCGGTGGTGGGACGGTGACGTGACACCCCGTGGGGGCCCGGTACGGGCCGGACCGGGGACCGAACCCGGAGAGGAGCAACGGAAAAGCCACCGAGGGCGAGCAGACCGAGGACCGAAGTCGCCACGCACGATACGGGAGCGAATGGCCATGAGCGGATATGAGAATAAGACCCAGGAGCGAGGACCCTGTACCCCCCGTATGGAGGTCCCGATGAGAGACTGGAGCGCAGGGGCTTCCCGGACGGCGCTCCTGGCCGTGGCCTCAGCCCTCACCCTGGCGCTGGTGGCGTGCGGCGGCGATGCCCAGGCGGGCACACAGGAGGAGGGGGAAGCTTTCCAGCGCACCATCAACGTGGAGGTCATGCCTCTGGAACGGGCGCCCTTCACTGAGCTCATCCGGGTGACGGGGACCATCCAGGCGTACCAGGACGTGGTCATCTCCGCTGAGGAGTCCGGGGTGATCCGGGAGGTTCTGGTCGAGAAGGGAGCCTTGGTGGAGGAGGGCCAGCCCATCGCCCGCATCGACGACCGGATCCTCCGGGCCCAGGTGGACGAGGCCCGGGCCCAGTCCGAGCTGGCCCGGGAGACCTGGGAGCGGAGGCAGCGTCTCTTCGAGGCCGACGAGGTGGGCTCGGAGCTCCAGTACCTGGAGGCTCGCTACAACTCCGAGCGCTCCCGGGCCACCCTGACGGCGCTGGAGGAGCGGCTGGACCGAACGGTGATCCGGGCCCCCATCCCCGGGACCCTGGACACCCGGGAGGTGGAGGTGGGCACCATGGTGTCCGCCGGAACCCCGGTGGCCCGGCTGGTCCGGTTGAATCCGGTGAAGGTGCGAGGGGGGGTGCCGGAGCGGTTCGCCGGTGACGTCCGGCAGGGCTCCAGCGCCCGGGTTACCTTCGACGTCCTGGACGAGGAAGTGGAGGAGGTGGCGGTGACGTACGTGGGTTCCACCGTGGATCCCCAGACCCGGACCTTCGAGGTGGAAGTGGTGGTCCCCAACCCGGGCCGGATCATCAAGCCCGAGATGGTGGCCAACATCGAGATCGTCCGACAGGACCACGAGGACGCGCTCTTCATTCCCCAGGACGCCCTGGTCCGGGTGGAGGACGGATACGTGGCCTACGTGGTGGCCCAGGACGAGGAGGGTCGGACCGTGGCCCAGGCCCGGTCCCTGACCTTGGGTCCGGCCCAGCGGAACCTGGTTCTGGTGCGGGACGGGCTATCGGAGGGGGAGGAGCTTCTGGTGGTGGGCCACACCCAGGTGGCGGACCGAGACCAGATCCGGGTGGTGGAGACCCGAAGCCCGGTGCGGGATGCCGTGGCTGACCGGAGGGTCGGACGATGAGTCAGGACCCCCGGAGCCCAAGGGGGGAAGGAGGGGG
>SKZC01000008.1 GCA_007127575.1 Gemmatimonadota bacterium | reverse complement strand
GATCTCACGGCGATTCGCCGGAGGAGGCCGCTGGTGCGGATGACCCCCCGTGAAAGGCGGCCGTCGTCTAGGAGCCGTCATAGGCCCTCTCCGGAGAGTCCCTGGTCCGATCCCGCCCTGCGCCCTGAGGAACGCTGGTGGCTGAACCAGCAACGCACCATCGGGAACCAAGGGGTTCAGGGGCTACTCGCGACGCGCGGCACGGCGGCCGGAGCAGGGGGGGCGACAGCCCCTTCCCTCACGTCGAGCAGCCCTGCCGGGCCCCACTTCCTGGAAACCCGAGCTCCAGGAGTCTGGCTCGTCTCCGACCCGAGCCGGCACCGCTCCTCCATTGTGAAAAAGCTCCCCGCCCATACCCGTGTGATCATCACGGAACGAGGCGACTCGGAGCCGTTCAACCAGGTCTCCGATGATCGCTACAAGTGGGTTGAAGTCCGAGTTACCACTGGCCCGGACATGGGGCTCACGGGCTGGGTCATGCAGACCTGGCTTCGGAGCCGGCCCGAGACTCAGACGGTATCGCAGGACAATGCCGTGCGGCTCTTCAACGAGCTGGCCAATGCAACGTTCGTGACCGCATCAGGCGAGGAGCTGCCCATTCCCTTCCACTATCCGCCCGACGGTTGCTACGCCAGGGCACACCTGATGATGGAGCTGCTCAGTGAGAAGGGATACGCGTCCAGGAAGGTGTTCGCGGTCAGCCGGACCTCATCCGGTGGCCCCGGACTACGAGTTGCCACGGACTATGCCGACGATGTCCCGGTGGGCGATGAGCCTACGGTTCGCTGGTGGTACCATGTGGCTCCGATCATCCAGGTGATTCAGGAGGATGGTTCCGTCTCCGACATGGTGCTGGATCCCGCCATGACGAATCAACCGGTCTCCGTGGAGCGGTGGACCTCCATGATGAGTGACGACACCTTCGATGACATGACGATAGAGGAGGTGGCGGATCTCGTGACCAGGGGCGGCGGCAACTATCCTTCCGGACGTTCCATCGTATACAGGGCCGGACGCCATGCGTACGGGCCTTTCGACTTCGGTTCCCTGACCGAAGCCGACTCCGAGGCTGCACACTCCGGCAGCGGGCACTCCAGAATCAGCGAGTATGCCACCATGTATGCGCCGGCTCACGAGCTGGCGGCCAGCATCCGCCGTGAGCTCCGGAGAGACCCCGTGGATGGCGACCGCCTTCACCGTGCGGTCAGGACTGCTTCGGACACGGCCCGCGAGGGCCTGCGACTCCTGTTCCCGAACTTGCTCCGCGAGCTCGAACGGGCACGGGACCACGGACGACTGTCCCCCGAGCGGTACGATGAGATCCGCGCTGCCCTCTCTCCGCCTTGACTGCCATGACTTCGAAATTCGAGCATGAGTTCGTTGACACCGTCCAGGGACTCCGGACCGAGGGACGATCGGTCAAGGTCCTGTTCCGGCTCCAGGCCGCCGAGTACACCCTCGAAGCGGACTCCCCCCACTTTGAGGAGGCTGTGGTGGCTTTGATCCAGGGTTGGGAGGCACAGTCCCCCGTCCAGTTAGTGGTGGTGGGGACGAAGGTCCAAGCAGCCAGACCGGGCGACTGAACCCGCGTCGGGAGCCGGCTGGTAAAACACCCAACTCATGCTCGACTATGCGGCCCAGTCCGAGCGTTCTGAGGGGGCAGCCACCTGGGAGGAGAGGGGGACGGCTCGTCGCGGAAGGACCCGTCGTCAGAAACTGATGAGGCCCGCCAGGTAGGCCAAAGCCACCAGGCCCGCGATGACGACGAGAAAGAGAGCTATCGGAAGGAGGGTTCGGCGGAGCGTGTACGATTCGCTTCCTTCAACGGACTCTCCCGTGGCCCGTACATCCCGGACCCCCCTCCCGATGGCCCCCAGTTCCCCCAGGTTCTTCAGGAGGAGGCGGAGCTGCTCATCCAACTCCGAAGGATTTCCCGGCTTCGTCAGGAAGTGGTTCCCCCCCAGTCCGTAGCTTTCCGCCACATCCTCGGGTCGGTCGGAGGAGGTGAGCACCGCCACCGGGACCCTTCGCAGGTCGAAGCTGCCTTTCACCACCTCCAGGACCTCGTGTCCCGACCTCCCCGGCATGTTCAGGTCCAGTAGCAGCAGATCCGGCGGCCGGTCCCGCACCATGGCCACGGCCTCATCCCCGTCTCGAGCCCTCCGCACCTCTACGGACCCCTTCAGAACTCGCTCCAGCGCCATCTCGATGAGGAGGGCATGATCGTCGTTGTCCTCGGCCAGAAGGATATCCGTCATCCCGGCCCCGGGCATGCCGTCCAGAAGCTCCTGCGCGGCTTCCCGCACCCGCCTGCTCTCGTCGGACGTCGCCGCCTCCAGCACCGGACGGGCCCCTCGGAGATCGATGGCGGCCAGGGCCTCACATGCGGCGATCCTCACCGCCGGCGACGGCCTGGAAAGCAGAGATCCCTTGGCGAGCTTGCGAATGTGAGGAGCAGCATTGGAAGACCTGATCCGACCCAGCGCCCCTAGCGCCTGAACCCGCACCGCCTCGGACTCGGAACGGTGGAGTCGGTCCATGAGCGCCCCCTGGGCCTCCGTCAGGCCCAGCCTACCGATGCTGGTGGCAGCGGCGCCCCTCACCTCCGGATGGGGATCGTCCAGTCGCTGGAGGAGGACGTTCCGTACCCTCTCCCTCTTCTCCGCATCCACCTTCCCCAGGGCCAGCACCGCCTCCCTCCTCACCAGGGGATCGGTGTGGTCCAGAGGAAGCCTCAGCTCCTCCGCGAGGGAGTCGGGGCTCCACTCGGCAAGGGTTACCACCGCCGAGCGAACGGTCTGGCTGGATTCGCTTTGCAGAAGGCGGTGGATCTCGTCCTGGGCCGGGGCCCCCAGGAGCTCCAGCTCCTCCACCAGGGCTTCGCGCATCGCCGTCTCCCTGGTTTCCGGAAGGCGCTCCACGATCTCCCGAGTGCGTCGGAGTGCACCCTCGTGGTCACCGGACTCCGGTCCGGATGCCTCTTCGCCGAAGAGCGCACCGATGCTCCGGGCAAGCCTCCCGCTAGGGAGACTGTCTGGAGGCGGAGCCGTCGGCTGGGGATGGTGGGCGTTCCTCGGGCTCCTCTTGGCCATTGGTTTGCCTGAATGGATGTTGGCGCCGGCCGAGACGGCGGACGTACACCGGGAAGTGAGGCACCCCGGCATCCGACCTCTTGGGCACGAAGAATGTAAGGCTGCCGCGCTCGCCGCCAGTGCCCGACCAAAACAGACAACGGCACCGCTGCCCATCCGTCCGGCAACGGCACCGTCGCTGTTCACACGCCCGGTGTCTCGACCCCCGCCCCACCAGCCTGGGGCCTACGGTCCCACGACGATTCCCTCACCCACTGAAGCGGGAAGTTTGGGCATCAGGGCAAGCCGGACGGGGTTCCGGGAATCCCTCCCGCCGGCGTCCACAGATGCTCTGTCGGTAGGTCCTGGGGCACGTTCTCGTTCGCATTCCGTTCGCTGTTCGGAATGCTGAAGCACCGGGAACGTCGGTGGTCGACGAAATGAGACGAGAGAGACTCGTAGTCCGGCCAATCCACGTCGCCGGGGGCGGCCTGCTCCTCCCAGCGTCTGAGATCACCGGTTCTCCTCGCTTCCAGCCAGAGCTCGATCATCCGCTCCCGCTTCAGGAAGGTCCAGGCTTCTTCCAGGGAGCTGGCCACCCACGGCTCCAGCGGCGCTCCGGTCACATCGCTCACGTACCGCGTCCGCACCTCGTTGACGAGGATCATCGCCCCCTGCCAGTCACCCTGAACCAAGAGAGCCTCGGCCTCCAGCAGGCGCATGTCCGTTCCACCGGCGAGGCGGATGTCGTCGTCCGGCGTCCGGTACTTGAGCTGGTTCAGGAATCGAACCTGGCCGTATCCGGATAGCGACGCGTTCGCGAACTCGAAGGTGGAGTGAGGAGCCCATGCGGTACGGGGGTCTCCGGTTTCCGTGTAGTAGTTCTCGTAGAAGGTGTGGACCATGGAATATCCCAGATAGGGGAGCCCCGCATTCGTCCACT
>SKZC01000501.1 GCA_007127575.1 Gemmatimonadota bacterium | reverse complement strand
GAGCTTCGAGATGCCGTGTCCCAGCTGGAGGGCCGACTGGAAGGAGTGGTCACGGAAATGGAGGATGTGGAGGCCGTGGCGGTCCGCACAGAGGAGACCCAGGCTCAGCTCGAACGCCTGGACCGAGAGGTAGAACGACGGGCCCGGACGGTAGAGGCCACTTCCACCGAGCTTGGGCGCGCCTCCCAACTCAGACAGGAGGTAGGAGACGCGGTACGAAAATTGGAGGAAGCGGAGGAGCGACTCTCCCAACAGGTGGACGGGACCGGGGAGAGAGCCGAGGCCGTCAGCGAACTGGCGGATGAGCTGGAGCTCCGAGTCGGGGAACTCCGCTTCGCTGAGAAGCGCATGGCTCGGCTGGAAGACAAGATGGCTGAGTTTCAGCGCCTGGAGACCGACCTCCAAGCCATGGTGGACCGGGTGGAGGAGCGAAGGGAGGGCGTTCAGGCAGCCCGCAATGAGGTGACGCGGGTCTTCGAGCGCGTCGATGAAACCCTCCGCGACATACGCGCCATCGCGGATGCGCGAAAGGAGGTGGAAGGAACCCGGAGTCTCCTGGAGGAGATCCTCAGCCGGGGGGAGGACGTGGACAGGATCTCCCGGACGGTGGAACGCCGCGTTCGGGACGTGGAGGAGGCGGAGGAACGGATGGCACGGGTAGACAGCCTTCTCTCGGAGCTTCGATCAGGGATGGAAAGCCTACGGGCACAGCGCTCCATCATCGACCTGGTCATGGAAAAGTCGGGACAGCTCTCCTTTCAGGCCAAAGAGGCGGAGGCCCTCATCCAGGCCCTCCAGGAGGAGCGAAACCTGGCCAGCTCCATCCTGGACGCTGCGGGGGAGGCCCGGGACGGCGGACAGAGAGCGGGCTGAGCCGGCCCCACTCGTTGAAGCCGAACCGAACTCTGGCTAGTTTATGAGGCTTTTCACAGCTTCGCTCGCCCCCAGGGAGGCACGTGGTTCGCATCGTAGAAGTCCAGTCCGGAAGCGTGGCCGAGGAGCTTGAAATCGAGATCGGCACACGAATCGTCCGGATCAATGGAGAACGAGTCCGGGATGGCATCGATTTCACCTTCCTGGTGGCCGACCCCGAGCTGACGTTGGAGGCCGTAGCGCCCGACGGCACCCCCCTACGCCTGGAGGTCGAGCGGGACCCAGGGGAGGTCATGGGTCTCGTACCCGCCCCGGACAAGGTTCGTGAATGCGCCAACGAGTGCGTCTTCTGCTTCATTGAGGGGAACCCGAAGGGCGTTCGTGACAGCCTCTGGCTTCGGGACGACGACTTCCGACTCTCCTTCACCTACGGCAGTTACGTCACCCTCACGAACCTGGGCCCCCGCGGTCTGCAACGACTGGTGGACCAGAAGTTGTCCCCCGTCTACGTCAGCGTCCACGCCACGGATCCGGAGGTCCGGCAACGGCTCCTGAAGAATGACCGGGCCGGCCTCATCATGGACCAGCTCCGGACCCTTTTGGAAGGTGGCCTCGAGGTCCACGCACAGGTGGTCCTCTGTCCCGGCTGGAACGACGGGGTCCATCTGGATCGGACCATAGAGGATCTCTGGTCGTTGGGCCCTGGAATCCGCAGCCTCTCCGTGGTTCCCGTGGGCCTGACGCGCTACAACCTGAATCGACCGGTTCGACTCCTCACGAAAGGGGAGGCGCTGGACGCCCTGGCCCAGGTGAATCAGGCACGAAGCCGGGCGCATCAGTCCCGGGACTTTGGTTGGTGTTATGCCGCTGACGAACTCTTCCTCACGGCCAACCGGCCGCCTCCCGGGTTAGACTACTACGATGACGAGGCCCTCGTGGAGAACGGGGTAGGAGCCCTTCGCCGCTTCCTCGACGACTTCGACTCCGGCCTTTCGGATCTCGCGCCGATTCCAGTTTCGGGAGTCCGCATCGTCACGGGAACTTCCATGGCCCCTTTCCTCAGGGAGAGGGCAGGCCGGCTCTCGACGGCGCTGGAAGCCCCGGTGGAGGTGGTGCCCGTGAAGAACCGGCTCTTCGGGGATACGGTCACCGTGGCCGGGCTCCTTCCCGGGCAGGATATCGTGGACGCACTGGGAGAAGGCCAAGAGGGTGAGCTGGTCCTCCTCCCCGGTGAAGCCCTCAACGGGGACGCCCTTTTCATCGACAGCATGCCGTTGGCGGAAGTCACGTCACGACTCGCGCCGGCTCGTGTAGAGATCGGCTACGAAGTCACTGCAACCCTCCGGACCGCGTGAGCGCTCGCCCTCCCGTCGTCGCAGTGGTGGGTCGCCCGAACGTCGGGAAATCCACCTTCTTCAACCGAGTGCTCGGACGGCGCCGCGCAATCGTAAGCGACGAACCCGGCGTGACACGGGACCGTAACTTCGCTCGAGCCGAGTGGGCGGGTCACACCTTCTTCATCGTCGACACCGGAGGGATGGTGGAGGGAAGCCCGGAGCTTCTGGACCGGGCGGTCCGGGAACAGGCCCTGGCGGCGGTGGACGAGGCAGACCTCATCCTCCTGGTGGTAGACGCCAAGGACGGAGTGCACCCCCTGGACGAAAGGATCGCCGACCTCCTCCGTCCCACCGGCCAGCCGATCCTCTTGGTAGCCAACAAGGTGGACAACCTTCCCAAGGAGGCATCTCATCACGATTTCTGGAGATTGGGACTGGGGGAGCCGGTCCCAGTCAGCGCCGTCTCGGGGAAGGGTTCGGGAGACCTGCTAGACCGCCTGGTGGAGCACCTACCGGAACCCGCTCCCCTGGAAGCAGACGACGAAGACACGATCCGAGTCGCCGTGGTCGGGCGACCGAACGTGGGGAAGTCCAGCTTCGTGAACCGTCTGTTTGGGGAGGAGCGGGTGGTGGTGAGTGATTTGCCCGGCACGACCCGGGACCCGGTGGACTCCTCCCTCAAGTATCATGGGCGGACGTTGGTCTTCGTGGACACTGCCGGGCTGCGAAGGCAGTCTCGGATCAAGGATTCCCTGGAGTACTACAGCTCCCTTCGAACCGCCCGTATCGTTCGGGACGCGGACATCTGTCTCGTTCTGGTAGACGGGGTGGAGGGCGTGCATCACCAGGATGTCCGGATCGTCCAGTCCGCATGGGAGGCCGGAGCCGGGGTGATTCTCGGAATCAACAAGTGGGACCTCATCGAGAAGGACGAGCGGACCGCGCCCGCGCTTCAGGCCGAGCTGCAGGCCCGAATCCCAGAGCTCAAGTGGGTCCCCTTTCTATTCCTCTCCGCCCTCACTGGGCAACGGGTGCGGGTGAGCCTGGAGCGGATCCTGGATGTGGCGGCGGAGCGAGAACGGAGGATTCCCACCCATGAGGTGAACGAGGTCCTGGAGCACCTCGTGACCCGACAGCCACCTCCTCACTCCCGGGGTCGACCTGTAAAGGTCCGCTACGGAACCCAGGTGAGCGTTCGCCCTCCGACCTTCGCCCTCTTTGCCAACCTTCCCGGCGAAATCCCCGACCATTACCTCCGGTACATCCACAACGAGTTCCGGCGGGCGTGGAAGTTCACCGGCTGCCCCATCCGGCTCCTCCTGAGGGACTCGAATCGCAGCGGGGGAGGGAAGGGGGGGTGAGCCCATGGCTCCTGGCCCCCCTGGCGTACGTCATTGGGTCCGTTCCCACGAGTCTCTGGGTGGGTCGTGCCGTTTACGGCATCGACCTGAGAACCCGGGGAAGTGGGAACCTGGGCGCAACGAACACCTTTCGTGTGCTTGGGGGACGGGCGGCCGCCCCCGTGCTCGCGGCGGATGTGGCCAAGGGATGGGTACCCACGGCCCTCCTGCCTCAGCTCGCCCCTGGAAGCGCTGAGATCTGGCCCGTCGTCTTCGGTGCCGCTGCGATTCTGGGTCACATGTTCTCCTTCTGGGTCGGATTCCGGGGAGGGAAGGGGGTGGCCACAAGCGCTGGAGTCTTCCTGGCCCTGGCGCCGTGGGCTCTCCTGGTAGCCTTCGCCGTGTGGGTGGGAGCGGTCCTTCTCACCCGTATCGTATCCGTGGGATCGATTCTGGCCGCCTCCGCGCTACCAGTGGCCGTGCT
>SKZC01000292.1 GCA_007127575.1 Gemmatimonadota bacterium | reverse complement strand
TTTGTGCGCCGCTACGAAGGGGAGCAGGTTCGTCGGAAGGCCGGAAAGACGGCCACCGCCTGACCCGGCGCTCCATATCGCGCTCCAAACTACGGCTTCACGGGAAACGGGAAGGAGAATCGGGACGTGGCAAGGTTCAGACAATCGCGGGTGCGGAAAAACCGGCGCCTCCAGAGGAAGCGCCGCCACTTTCGCGTCCGGAAGAAGATCTGGGGCACGGAGGAGCGGCCGCGCCTCGTAGTTCACCGCTCCTTGAAGCATCTGGAGGGGCAAATCGTGAACGACGACGAGAGTCGTACCCTCGTGGGCCTTTCCACCCGCACCCCGGCGCTGGAGGACTTCGAGCCGGAGTCGGACAACCGGAAGGTGGAGTTGGCCGAGGCCGCAGGAAAGCTGTTGGCCGAGCGGGCGAAAGAGCAGGGCATCGAGGCCGTGGTCTTCGACCGGGGCGGATACAACTACCATGGGCGCGTGAAGGCCTTCGCCGAAGGTGCCCGTGAGGGAGGGCTCAAGTTCTGATGGCCAGAGACAGGAAGGGCGGGCGAGGCCGGGATTCGGATTTCGTCGAGACGGTGATCCACATCAACCGGGTCTCCAAGGTGGTGCAGGGAGGCCGTCGTTTCTCCTTCACCGCCCTGGTGGCGGTGGGTGATCAGAAGGGGACGGTAGGGACGTACCTGGCCAAGGCCAACGAAGTGGCCGAGGCCATTCGGAAGGCCTTCGAGCATGCCCGGCGGAACACCATGGAGGTGCCCATCGTGAACGGCACCGTCCCCCACGAGATCACGGGGGTCTGGAGTGCGGGCCGGGTGCTCATCCGGCCGGCGGCTCCGGGTACCGGTGTCATCGCCGGCGGGCCTGTCCGGGCGGTTTTGGAGGCGGCGGGCTACACCGACGTCCTCACCAAGAGCCTGGGGACGAACAACCCCGTGAACGTGGTGCGCGCCACTACTCACGCCCTGCAGAGCCTGGTCACCCCCGAGCAGGTCGCGAGAGAGCGGGGGATTTCGGTAGAAGCGCTGGAGGTGTACGGTGGCTGAGGGACAGGCATCCGGGGCTTCCACCTCGGGAAAGATCGCGGTGACCCAGGTACGCAGTGGGATCGGCCGGCCGGGACGGCATCGGCGGACTCTGCGGGCCCTGGGCTTCAACAAGCACCAGCAGACCCGGATTCACGACGATACGCCGGCGATCCGCGGGATGATCGAGCAGGTGAAGCACCTGGTCGAAGTCCGCGAGGTCGAGTGAAGGGAGACGGATCACCATGACGGAGCTTCACGATCTCACACCAGCCAAGGGCTCGCGCCGCCGCCGAAAGCGGGTGGCCAGGGGCCCCGGCTCGGGCAAGGGGAAGACGGCGGGCCGGGGACAGGACGGCCAGAAGTCGCGATCCGGCGACAACATCCCCGCAGGCTTCGAGGGGGGCCAGATGCCCCTCCAGAGGCGGATCCCCAAGCGGGGCTTCACTCCTCCCAATCGGGTGGAGTACTACGCGGTGAACGTTAAGCAGCTCGTGGAGCTGGACGTCACCGAGATCACCCCTGACGTCCTCCGGAGCCGGGGGGTCATCGGTAAGCGGAAGCGGCCGGTGAAGATCCTTGGCACGGGTGACGTGGAGGACGCCCTTCAGGTTCGGGCCCACGCCTTCAGCCGGTCCGCCCGGGAAAAGATCGAAGGTGCCGGAGGATCGGCGGAGCTCATCGAGGGGTGAACCCAAACCAGACGGATCGAGGCAGCGAGCAGGAATAGCCCATGGCCAACCCCATCCCCAATCTCTTCCGGTTCCCCGAGCTCAAGGACCGGATCCTCTTTACGCTCTTCATCCTCCTCATCTACCGGGTGGGTGCCCACATCACCGCCCCGGGGGTGGATGTGGCGGCGTTGCAGGCTCAGTTCGGCCAGTTGGAGGGGACCCTCTTCGGGGTCTACGACATGTTCGTCGGCGGGGGGCTCTCCCGGGCCACCATCTTCGCCCTGGGGATCATGCCGTACATCTCGGCGGCCATCATCTTCCAGCTCATGGCGGCGGTCTACCCCACCATTGAGAAGATGCAGAAGGAGGGGGAGGAGGGCCGGAAGAAGCTGACCCAGTGGACCCGGTACACCACGGTGGTCCTCTGCGCCGCCCAGGCCTACGGCTACTCCATCTTCATCCGCAGCATCGAGGGTGGAGTCATCATCCACGAGGGCCTGTTCACCTTCACCACCGTGCTGGCTCTCACCGTGGGTGGGACCTTCATCATGTGGTTGGGGGAGCAGATCACCGAGCACGGGGTGGGGAACGGGATGTCGCTCCTCATCTTCTTCTCCATCATCGAAGGCTTTCCCAGCGCCGTGGTACGCACCTGGGAAGCCATGATGGTGGGAGAGATCGGACCCATGGCCACCGCCGCCCTTCTGGCCGTGGTCGTCGGGGTCACCGCCGGTGTGGTCTCCATGACCATGGGGGCGCGTCAGGTGCCGGTGCAGATCCCCCGGAAGGTGGTGGGTCGGGGCCGGATCCAGGAAGGGCAGAAGAGCTTCGTGCCCCTCCGGGTGAACGCCGCCGGCGTCATGCCCATCATTTTCGCTCAGTCGTTCATCATCGTCCCCGGGACGCTGGCGGCGTTTTCGAACCAGCCGCTGATCCAGGAGATCTCGGAGATGTTCCAGCCGGGGAACTGGCTCTACTACGGGACGTACGGGGTCCTGACCATCTTCTTCACGTACTTCTACACCGCCATCATCTTCAACCCCGTAGATCTGGCGGAGAACCTGAAGAAGCAGGGGGCCTTCATCCCCGGGGTGAAACCCGGCGCACGAACTGCGGAGTACATCGACCGGATCCTCACCCGGGTCACATTCCCGGGGTCCATCTATCTGGCCATCATCGCCCTTCTGCCCTTCTGGATCTTCGACATCTTCGACATCCAGACCTTCTTCTTCGGCGGCACCGGCCTCCTGATCTGCGTGGGGGTGGGGCTGGACACGGTGCAGAAGGCCCAGCAGCACCTCCTCCTTCGCCACTACGACGGCTTCATGAAGAAGGGCCGGGTGAAGGTGCGGGGTCGACAGCGGTACATGTGAGGCGGGGTCTCCGGTGATCCTCATCCTCCTCGGCCCGCCAGGGGTGGGCAAAGGCACTCAGGGGGCGTTCCTGGCCGAGCGGCCGGGGTGGACCCGCCTGGGGACTGGCGACCTGCTCCGGGAGGCCCGCCGGGAAGGTACCGAGCTGGGACGCCAAGCACAGGAGTACATGGACGCCGGCGAGCTCGTCCCTGACGAGCTCATCCTGGATCTGGTCCGGGAGAAGCTGGACGAGCTGGGGCCCCAGGCCACCGTGGTTCTGGACGGCTTCCCCCGCACCGTGGCCCAGGCCCAGGCGCTGGACGTCCTCCTGGCAGAGGAGGACCGCAAGGTGGACGGGGTCGTCCTCCTGGAGGCGCCGGAGGAGGTTCTGGTGAAGCGGATCGCCGGGCGCCGGAGTTGTCCCTGATGTCAGGCCCTCTTCAACGTCTACTTCGATCCCCCGGAAGAGGAAGGGATCTGTGACGGATGTGGGGAGGAGCTTTTTCACCGGGACGATGACCGGTCCGAGACGGTGCGGAACCGCCTCCAGGTCTACCGGGAGCAGACGGAGCCCCTGGTCCGGCACTACCAGGACCACCCGGCCCGCCTCCTCCGGGTGGAGGGGGATCGCTCGCTGAACGAGGTCCGAAAGGGGATCCTCCAGGCTCTGGCTTCGGAGTTGGGTCTGGAGGTGGACGGATGATGGAGCTCAAGAGCCCGGCGGAGATCGATGCCATGGCTCACGGAGGCCGCATCATCGGGGAGCTCCACGATCTGCTGGACCAGCGGATCGAGCCGGGGGTGACCACCGGGAAGATTGACGCCCTGGCCGAGGAATTCATCCGCTCCTTCGACGGCGCGGTCCCCATCTTCAAGGGGCTCTATGGCTTCCCCGGTGCGGTGTGCGTCTCCGTGAACGAGGAGATCGTCCACGGGATTCCCTCCGGCGAGCGTGTGCTGGAGGAGGGAGACATCGTCACGGTGGACGTGGGGGTGAAGCGGGAGG
>SKZC01000401.1 GCA_007127575.1 Gemmatimonadota bacterium | reverse complement strand
CCCTGACGCCCGCCCCTCTACTATGGATCGTACCCCTGGCCCTCTACCTGCTGGGCTTCATCCTGGCCTTCCTGCCGGGGGCCGACGCCTGGCCCACGTGGCGCCCCGTGGCCGGTACCGCCATCCTTCCGGTCCTGGCCCTTCCCCTCGCGCAGGCATCCGGGCAGCGGTTCCTCGTGGATTTCACCCTTCTGACCGGCGCCTTCTTCGTGCTGGCCTTTCTCCTCCACCTCCGCCTGGCTCGGAGCCGGCCCCGGGTGGAGCACCTGACGCCGTACTATCTGTCCATCGCGGGCGGTGGAATGCTGGGAAGTGCGGCGGTGGTCTTCGTGGTTCCGTTGCTCTTCACCGGCACCCTCGACCTGTGGCTCCTCCTGGCTGCGGCCATCGCCACCCTCGCGCCAGCCCGCGTTCCCCGGCCCGCGGCCGTCGTGGCGGCCCTCATGGTGGCGGTCGGGTTCGGTTGGGACGGGCCGAATTCGGACACGGTGCTGCGGGAGCGAAACTTCTTCGGGCACTACGAGGTGGTGGACCGGCGCGGGTTCCGGGAGATGCGTCACAACGGCATTTCCCACGGGACCATGAGCCTGGACCCGGCCCACGAAACCCGGCCCGTGGGCTACTTTTCAGCCCAGGGCCCCATAGGTGACGTCTTCGCAGGCCTTCGGGAGGGGGGGCAGGGGGCGCTGGAGGTGGCGGTGCTGGGCGTCGGGGTGGGAGCGGCGGCGGGGTTCGCGGAGGCGGGGGACCGTTGGACGTTCTTCGAGATCGACCCGTACGTGGTCTGGCTCGCGCGGGACTCCGGCCTCTTCGCCTACCTGCCCGGGAAGGTGCCGGACGCCCGGATCGTCACCGGGGACGGCCGCCTCGCGCTGGCCGATGACGCGGGCACGTACGATCTCATCGTGGCCGACGCCTTCGCCGGTGGGTACCCGCCCATCCACCTCCTCACCGCCGAGGCCCTCGGTGTCTACCAGGAGCGCCTCGGTCGGGGCGGGGTGCTCGCCGTGAACGCCTCGAGCCGCTATCTGGACCTGGTGGGTGTGGTGGCAGCCACGGCGGACCGGGTGGGACTCACCGGGTACGTACGGCACGATCGGGGGATGGGCCGCGCCGCCCACTACGCCACGACGTGGATCGTCCTGGCGGCGGATCCGGCGGCCCTGGAGCCCGTGGTGCGCCGGGAGGCGGGGTGGGAGCGCCTGGAGGCCGGCGGGCGGGCACCCTGGACGGATCGCCGAGCCGACCTGGTGGGGGCGCTGGGGCTGTTCCGGGGCGGCTCGTGAGGTGAGGCTTCCGTGTGCGGCGGGCCGGTACGAGGGATCACCGATGTCCGCGGGCCGCACGCCGGATCAGCGGTGTGCCCGGGCGATGACGCACGTTTCGGAATCGAGGCGGGCAAAGGTTTGTGCACGCAGGTAGATCTCGCCGCTCTCCAGACCCTGAATCTCGACTAAACCCCCAGGACAATCCTGCACGTCCGTATGCAGGTCGAGCTCCCGCCACCCATCCCCGTTGAAGTGCAAAAGGAGGGAGCCTGAGTTGTCGATCCTCCCTGCGGCGTAGACATCGCCGGCGGAGGTTCCCCAGAGGTCTCGGATGACTCCCGGGGTCTCGTTCACATCTTCCACCTTCCACCGTTCGGGTTCGTCCCACGCCTCTCCCCCGTCGAAGCGCCAGATGTAGTCCGTGGTCTCGCAGATGGGGCCGTCATCATGCTTGGTGTGCAGCATGGGCGGCGGGGCCTTCTGGGTACCCTCCTCACAATCCTCCTCCGCGGCTATCGCTCCTGCCACGAAGACGTTCTCCTCATCCGCGACCCATACGGCCCGGAACTCCATCTCCCCGACTCCTTCCGGAAGCTCCGCCAGGACCGATGTCCACCCATCGCCGTCTCGGCGCGCAAGGAACGGCTCGTGCAAGTCTCCGGACTCGTCACGGCCCGCCACGTAGAGCACCGTCTCTCCACCCGAACCCGTTCCCGAGATGGACCGAATGTTTTGGCCGGGGGAAGCAAACGGAGGTGAGATGTCCTCTCCTTGTTCGCCATCCCACGTGTGGACCTCGGTGTCGCGCCCCGCCATGTAAATATCCTCCGGACCGTTGGCCCAGATGTAGGAGAGGCTGGTTCCGGGGTCGTACACCTCCCTCCACTCCTCTCCGTCGAAGTGCCAGAGTCGCCGTCCGGCAACGAAGATGTCCGAGGGTGAAGCGGCCCATATCCGACCTGCCTGCGCGGCCAGGTCCTTCTTCTCCGCCTCCCATGATTCCCCGTCGAATCGGGCGATATCGTCGGCGACTATTCTGCTCCCGACAATGTCCTCGTTCGAGAACGCCCAAAACCCCCAGAGACCATCTCCCCCAAACGACGTCGTCACCGTCTCCCACAACAGGATCCCCTCCTCGTGCGGGATGGCCGCGCTCACGAAGACGGAGAACTCGAAGGTGTCCACGTCGCCGTGGACCTCCAGCACCCACTCCCGGGCCGGCGTGGTCTCGCCCCGGTCCAGGGGGCCGTCGTAGGCGTAGTACGGCTGCGCCGTCCCGGTGAAGGTGCCCGTCCCGGCGTACTCGGCCGCCGTGCTCACCGTGACGCTTCCGGGCTCCTCGGTGGGGGCCGTGACGCTGGGCTCCTCGTGGAAGAAGACGCGGATGCCGTCCGGGTGCGGCGTCTCCCCGTCCGCCGTGCCCAGTGGCTGGTACATGTGGTTCTCCACCGTCACGTCGAAGGAGAAGGTCCCGGGGTCGCCGCCGGTCCCCTCGGTAAAGCTCACGTTCTCGGAGGCGAGGGTCACATAGGTGTCTTGGCCCCCTGCGGTCAAAGCGGCCATCCCGGGGGAAGCCCCGCCGTCCACAGCCTCGCAGGAGATGGATCCGGCGGATACGGAGGCCGTGCAGGAGATATCGGCCAGGGCGGACGGAGCGGACACCGGAGATGGCGAGGGCTCCTCCGGCTCGGATGGGCCGGGCTCGTCACACGAAGCGGTGAGGAGAAGGGCCACGGAGAGCGCGAGCCACCGGACGGCCGCAGGGCGTCCCTCGGCCCTGGAACCGATACCTCCTCCAGGCCGCCGGTTCAGCAACGTGGACCTCCCGGCCCCGCGTCGTCCCTGTGGGATCCGTCTCTTCTCATCGAATGAGCCCCTTGGACCTAAAAGACTCCGGACCCACTGCCCCCCGTACTTCCTCCTCCCGGAATGGCGCCACCTGCCGTGTTCAGGGTCAGGTCCTCGAGGGGAGGAAGGGGCTCGATCCGGGGAGGCTCCCACGGTCGCCGTGTCGGGGCGCCGTCCTCGGCCTTCTCCTTGGAGCTGTTCCGGTCCTGCCGTTTCATCCTGGCCTCTCCTCTCACTCGCTCTTTCCCACGGCGCACCTGGGCGCACGGGCCGCTCATTCTCGATGAGACTGACCGGGTGGCGGGGTCTCCACAATAGGTCGACCGACCTACCCTTGGAGGCCCGGCGTTTGCCCCGGACGGTCCGCCCGGACACCTTTCAGCGATTCGTCGAGGGTACGAGTTCCGCTCCCAGACCCTCGGGCTCGGACCACAACACCTCCATCCGGGACTCGGCCGCCATGACCCCAGCCCCCACCTCACCCCCCGGCGGGTCCGGAACCCACCCGGAAGCCCCGTTCGACCGGGAGGAAACCCCGCTGGATCCCGAGAAAACCCCGTTCGACCACGCCGAAACTCCCTTCGCCTGGGTGGATCTGGAGGCGGCGCGTGCGAACGCACGAACGGTGGCGGCCTACCTCAGGGACCATGGCCTCGCCTGGCGACCCCACGTCAAGACGCACAAGAGCCGGACCCTGGCACGGCTCCAGCTCGAGGAGGGGGCGTCGGGCCTCACCGTGGCCACGCTCCGGGAGGCGGAAGTCATGGCCACCCTGGGGGCCGACCTGCTCCTGGCCCATCCTCCGGTGGGTCGGGCCCGGGAAAGGCGCCTGGCCCGTCTGCTGGGATGGGCCGAGCTCCGGGTGGCGCTGGATTCTCCCGAGGCCGCGGACACAGTGGGACGAGCGGCCCGTAGGGCGGGACGTGAGGTCGGGGTCCT